>NZ_JAUOSO010000005.1:0-246867 GCF_030548905.1 Shewanella sp. 2_MG-2023 | reverse complement strand
ACCTAAGTGACAATTTCGATTAACTCAACACCTGTGAGTGTCCACACAGATTTACTTGTTTGATTGTTAAAGAGCGTTGACCGTGTTGGTCAGGGATGCGTATTCTACGCTTTCCCTCATTGGCGTCAAGTGTTTTTTCAAACTTCTTTTTGCCGTTAATTTGAAGCGGTTAAAACCGTCTCTAATCAACCTGACTCAGTGTTTCGCTATTGCGCTCTGCCGTGTCAGTGGATGCGCATTATAGGCAAATCAGATTTTCGCGCAAGGGCTTTTTTGCAGTTTTATTGCAAACTCAGTTCAACTGAACAATAGTTAGCCATTATGAAGTGTTTTTCTACTAAAACGCACCGTTTACTGGTTTAGAGAGGGATTTGACGTTTATCAAGTTCGCTTCAGATAGTGACTCTGTTGCTGTTGATTTCCATTTATAGCAGCAATAAGCATCAACAATATCTACTTAGCTATTGGTTTTATCGGCTATTTAGCCTATTTTATTTTTATTAGGGAAAATTACGCTTCACCATCTAGGAAAATCTATGTTCAATTTACGTCTATTTGCTTTATTACTTTGTTTGAGTGTTAGTCATGTTAGTTTTGCTACCGTTATTTATACTTGGGTAGATAAAGATGGTGTGTCTCATTACAGCCAACAACCCCCTGAAGATGTAGATTCTAAAAAAGTATACAGCGAAGACATCGAGCCTGCTCAAGTGGGTTATGTTCCCGTATTACCTAATACACCGACTTCAAGTCAAGCTACTTCACAATCTGATTTGGCTCAAAAAGCAGCTCTTATTAAAGAAAAGGATGCCGAGCAAGCTGCCTCAATCTGTGAAAGTGCTAAGCATAGTTTGAATGTGTTAAATAGTTATCATAATTTGCATCGCACTAATAAAGAGACTGGAGAGGAAATAGTCGTCACAGAGGAAGAACGTTTAGAGCAAATAGAAAAGAGTGAAGAACGCATTAAGCTATTTTGTCAGTAAGATTTCGCTGTGTAATTTAGATCAAAATAGAAAAGGAGCCTCGGCTCCTTTTTGATATCTACTAATTACTAATTACTAATTACTAATTACAGACGAACAATCTAACTCACTGTCATTATTCAAACACTAACCAGCATTACCAACAGTGTACATAGATTTGAATTCTCCATTGCTGCATGTTTCAGTACCTGATCGCCAGCCATCTTCAAATGGGTCAATGCCTTGTAGCGTTTTATCCTTCATTGATTCCAGTGATTCGTTAGATGTGTTTTGCGCGATAGCGCTTGTACAGCCCCTGTTATAACCAAAATGATAAAGACTATTGTATTCAACATTGCCGACACCGATAACTTCTGTGCCATCGCTTCGTTCTGGTGAGCTACTGCAACCTGTTGCTGCAATCGAGACTAACGCGATACATAATAAGACGGTTCTTTTCATGTTTTATCCTTTTGACTTGAATTGAGGTGACTTTACCTAGTACGCCTTTAATTAAATTAGTTCAATAATTAGCCACCATCAAGTTATGTCAACCTCGTATTTAATGCTCATTCACTTATTTACTGAGCAAAAAATACAAAAGGAACCAATCAGGTTCCTTTTTAAGTTTCATTTGCTGTTTGATTATTGCTTAAATGTCAGCAAGCCATCTTCAACATCAATTAAAATCGGTTTACCCGGAAGCAACTCCCCTTTTAATAAATAATGTGCCAATGGGTTTTCGATTTCCTGTTGTAAAGCCCTTTTAAGAGGACGAGCGCCATAGGTCGGATCAAAGCCAGCTTCAGCAATCAGTGCCAATGCGTTTTTAGAAATAGACATAGTGAAGTCTTTTTCTGCTAAACGATGCTTAAGGTTTTCTAACTGAATTTCGGCAATGTGAGCAATATGCTCTGCAGCCAAAGGATGGAACACGACTGTTTCATCTATTCGATTTAAAAATTCTGGCCTAAAGCTTTGGGTTACCACATTCATCACAGACGATTTCATTTGCGCATAATCTTGAGATGCAAAACCATCCTGAATAATGTCAGAGCCTAAATTCGAGGTCATAATGATCACGGTATTTCTAAAATCTACCGTGCGACCTTGACCGTCAGTTAAGCGGCCATCATCTAATACCTGAAGTAAAATATTAAACACATCAGGATGCGCTTTCTCCACTTCATCTATTAAAATGACCGAATAAGGTTTACGACGAACGGCTTCAGTTAAATAGCCGCCTTCTTCATAACCTACGTAGCCCGGAGGCGCGCCGACTAACCGAGATACTGTATGTTTTTCCATAAACTCTGACATATCGATGCGAACCATTGCAGACTCTGTATCAAATAAGAACGTCGCCAGCGATTTACACAACTCTGTTTTACCCACACCAGTCGGACCTAAAAACAGGAAAGAACCAATAGGACGATTGGGATCTGCAAGTCCTGCTCGGCTTCTTCTTATCGCATTCGATACAGCTTCTACTGCTTCGTTTTGGCCAATAACTCTTTGATGCAATGCCTCTTCCATTTGCAATAATTTATCACGCTCACCTTCAAGCATTTTCGACACAGGTATACCTGTGGCTTTTGATAACACTTCGGCAATTTCGGCATCGGTGACTTTATTACGTAATAAGGTCATATCTTGCATCTCAGCTTGTGACGCTAAATCGAGTTGTTTCTCTAATTCAGGTATACGGCCATATTGCAGCTCTGACATGCGGGTTAAATCACCTGCACGCTTCGCTACTTCCATATCCATTCGAGACTGCTCTAAATCAGCTTTAATATGCTGAGTGCCCGCAAGGGCGGCTTTTTCGGTATGCCATATTTCATTTAGTTCACCGGCTTTCTCTTCAACTTGCTTAAGTTCTACCTGCAAGTGAGATAAACGTTTACGGCTCGCTTCATCTTCTTCTTTAATTAACGCTTGTTCTTCTAGCTTTAATTGAATTGCTCGACGATCCAGCCTGTCCAATGCTTCCGGTTTCGAGTCTATTTGCATCCGGATGCTTGAAGCGGCTTCATCAATAAGATCAATCGCTTTATCTGGCAGCTTTCTGTCTGAGATATATCGATGCGACATACTTGCTGCAGCAACAATAGCAGGATCGGTAATCTCAACATGATGATGCAATTCATAACGCTCTTTTAAGCCTCGTAAAATAGCAATCGTGTCTTCTACATTTGGCTCTTCTACAAGCACTTTTTGGAAACGGCGCTCTAACGCTGCATCTTTTTCGATGTATTGACGATATTCATCTAATGTTGTCGCGCCAACACAATGTAAATCGCCACGGGCTAAAGCTGGCTTGAGCATGTTACCTGCATCCATCGCCCCTTCACCTTTACCTGCACCTACCATAGTGTGCAGTTCATCGATGAATAAGATGACTTGGCCTTCTTCTTGCGCCAATTCGTTTAATACAGCTTTTAATCTTTCTTCGAATTCACCACGGTATTTTGCGCCAGCGATCAATGCACCCATATCCAGAGATAACACGCGCTTATTTTTAATGCCTTCTGGTACTTCGCCGTTAACGATGCGCTGAGCTAAACCTTCAACGATAGCGGTTTTACCCACACCAGGTTCCCCAATTAATACCGGGTTATTTTTACTACGGCGTTGCAATACTTGAATAGTTCTGCGGATCTCTTCATCACGGCCAATCACAGGATCAAGTTTGCCTTGCTCTGCACGCTCAGTGAGATCGACAGTAAATTTATTTAATGCTTGGCGCTGATCTTCAGCGTTGGGGTCATCTACTTTCTGGCCACCACGAATTTGTTCAATAGTCGTTTCCAGTAATGCCTTTGTAGCGCCAGCATCTTTTAGGCACTTACTTAAGGCATCATTACCTTCAAGAGCCGCCATAACAAAAAGCTCTGACGAGATATATTTGTCTTTGCGTTTTTGCGCTAGCTTGTCACACAAGTTCAGTAGTCGAATTAGGCCTTGGGATAATTGAATATCCCCCCCCGTACCTTCCACTTGTGGCAGTCGCTCTAACTCCTGACTCAAAGATGAACGTAAACCGCTGACATTGATACCAGCTTGAGTGAGTAAAGGGTGAATTGAGCCTGAATCTTGATTTAATAACGCCATCATCAAATGAATAGGTTCAATAAACTGATGATCGCGCCCTAATGCCAATGATTGGGCATCTGAAATGGCGATTTGAAACTTATTGGTCATACGATCGAGTCTCATACGGCCTCCTACACAATTTAATAAAAACGGAATGTTTTGATAATTAAAATATGGGGATGTTTATCGATAATTCAATATAGACACTGAAATTCAATTAAATATGGGTAGATTAATTGATTCAGATCAAATCGACAAAACAGATTAAGACTTTAACCAGATAAGCGAAGCCATTCGACCTGTTTTTTGATCGCGGCGATACGAAAAGTAATCGTGACTTGAAAAAGTACAGATATCAGCGCTAAAGACTTGGTTGACCCCAAGTAATGTTAAGCGATGTTTTGCCAAGGAAGCTAAATCAGCGAGGTATTTATTCGAATCAATTTGGAGATTATTAGCAACAGGCTTAAAAAACTGCGACGAGTCAGGATGTTGCTCTACAAACTGATGTTTTACTTCGGCGCCGACTTCAAACGCTTCAGGGCCAATAGCTGGACCAAGAAAAGCCATAATATCTGTGGTTTCGCAATTAAATTTATCAACTGCAACTTCAATCACGCCATCACATAAACCACGCCAGCCTGCATGTACTGCAGCAATTTCAGTACCCTGTTTATTACACAGTAGTACAGGTAAACAATCAGCGGTCATGATTGCTAGAGAAATATGCGCTGAAGATGAATAACTGCCATCAGCTTTAGGCGGGAGTTTGTTTGCTAAAGATGCGACTGATAAATTTGAGCAGTCAATGATTTCAGTGCCATGAACCTGTTCGAGCCATAACAATGGAGAAGCAATCAATAACTGTTGTTGAATTAAAGCGCGGTTGGCTAATACATCTGAAGCAAGATCACCGACATGTAAGCCTAAATTAAGGCTGTCGAAGGGAGGCTTACTAACACCGCCATGACGATGGGTCATGGCGATGCCGACATTTTCAGGAATTGGCCAACTGGCTTTATACACGATTTAGCCTTTAATCAATAAATTTACAGGTACTCAATCGGGTTTTCTTCAGTATCTTTACGCATTGCTTTGGCCAGCATCTGCATATCTTCTGGAATAGGCGCCTGCCACGACATGATTTCATGTGTGAAAGGGTGCGCTAACTCTAAACGTACTGCATGCAAAGCCTGACGATTGAAGTTTTTCAAGATATCAAAAAACTCAGGGCTGGCTTTCTTAGGCGGACGAGGACGACCACCGTAAACCGGATCGCCGACAAGTACATGGCCAATGTAGTCCATATGCACACGAATTTGGTGAGTACGACCTGTTTCAAGGCGAAGTCTTAAACGAGTATGTGCTCTGAATTTTTCAGCAACGCGATAATGCGTCACTGAAGGACGGCCGCCCATGATCACTGCCATTTGTGTACGACGAGTTTCATGACGTTCAATCGGCTCATCAACAGTGCCACCAGCAGTCATAGTACCAATCACAATCGCTTCATATTCACGAACGATGTCACGGGCTTGCAAAGCTGTTACCAAATGGGTTTGCGCTTCAACCGTTTTAGCCACAACCATTAAACCAGTTGTGTCTTTATCTAAACGATGCACAATACCCGCACGTGGTACGTGCTCAATGTCAGGGCAATGATGTAATAACGCATTTAATAATGTGCCGTCAGCATTACCAGCACCAGGGTGAACCACCAGGCCAGCTTGCTTATTTACAACAATAATATGCTCATCTTCATAAACGATATTAAGCTCAATATTCTGTGCTTTATCTTTTACTTCTTCCTCAAGCGTTGCTTCTACCGCAATTAACTGCGACTCTAGTACCTTCTCACGAGGTATATCGACAACAACGCCATCGACAGAAACTGCACCAGATAGGATCCATTCTTTGATGCGTGTACGGGAATAATCAGGGAACAATTCAGCCAAAGCTTGGTCTAATCGAAGACCTGTTTGGATTGCTGTGATCTCGCTTTTTAGGTTAATCTCTTGTGTCATAGGAACCGTACCCCTTTTTTGGGGTCCAAAGTGAATGTGCTATCTGTTACAATCGGATTGTTTTCTATTTTACAGTGAAATGGAAAAATTCTTAACAACAACTTATAAAAGAATTGAATTTACATATGTCTAAATTTGCCAAAGGCGCCGCCCTAGTATTGTTTTCATTAGCTTTATCGGCTTGTAGTACCTCAAAAGGTTTTGAAGATGAAGACCTAAATGCTAGGTCTCCAGAAGGACTTTATGCCCAAGCAAGGACCTCAATGGAACTTGGTAACTATTCTAAAGCGGTAAGAACCCTTGAAGCTTTAGACTCTCGCTACCCATTTGGACCGCACAAAACTCAAGTACAACTTGATATGATTTTTGCGTATTACAAGATGGATGACGTGGCATCAGGCATTGCCAATATCGATCGTTTCTTACGATTAAATCCGACGCACCCTGATATTGATTACGTCTATTATATGCGTGGTTTAACAAATATGCAGGCTGATAATTATCTTTTCCACGATATGATGAATATTGACCGTACCGATCGTGACCCAAAAAATGCGCAAGATGCATTTAAAGATTTTGATCGTTTAATCAAAAGTTACCCTGATAGTAAGTATTCTGCAGATGCACAACAACGCATGCAGTATCTAAAAAACCGCCTAGCGCAATACTCAATTAAAGTGGCTGAGTATTATATCAAAATGGAAGCTTGGAGTGCAGCAGCAGTTCGTGCTCAGTCCGTTATGGAGCAATTCCCAGGTACGCCAGCAACTGAACGTGCACTTGAAATTATGTCAGAAGCTTACGGTGAGTTAGGCCAAGATCAGCTAAAACAAAATGTATTGACTGTTATTGCTGCTAACTTTCCTGATAGCGAACAAATCAAATAAGTCTGATTACAGGCTTATTTGATTATTGATTATTGATTATTGATTATTGATTATTGATTATTGATTATTGATTATTGATTATTGATTATTGATTATTGACTAAATAGCTAAACAAAAGCCCGCGATGTTTATCGCGGGCTTTTTAATGTCTAATGTTCAAATATTAACTTTTTAATGATTATTGTGTTTCGCGGTGCTGATACACAAAACCACCATAAAGGTATTTGGTTGCTTCTGCGCCGAGCACCGCTACTTTGTCACCATCTTGTAATTTCCCCGAATGGATTAAGTTCGATAAACTCACCCAAATAGCCGCTGAGCCAAGATTACCAAACTGTTTAGCATCATTGATAACTCTATCTGGCGTGATCCCTAAAGCTTCAGCCATTAGCGCATCAATATGCCCATTCGCTTGGTGAGGTAAAATATAGGCAAAATCATCTAATTGGTAGCCACGGCTTTGCAGTGCTTGCCAGCCAAGTTCAAATAGCTGACTTCCCTGCTCTCTAACCGCATGGATATTATGATGAAAACGCGCCATGCGCTTTTCGCCAACGTCGTTAGAGCCACTGTCCAAGTAAAACCCTGGTTGTCTTTGATGGCCAATCTGCCCTAGATAAATATCAGATATTGTCGATTTTCCATCTATAGCGGGTGCTAGCACAACCGCTGCAGCGCCGTCGCCCATTTGCACATAATTCACCAGTTGCTCAGTATCGATAAATGATTTATCCATATCAAAATATACCGAGCCTGTTTCAACGCCCACTATCGCAACAGGCTTTTGGTTTACCGCACAAAAAGCCGATGCAATTTGTAAACCATTGGCAAAACCAGTACAGGCTTGTCTTAACTCCAAATATGGTCCGTGATAAGCCATAACATCTGCAAGCCAAGCCGCATTAGGCGGTACTTGGGTATGAGGAGTACAAGTATGAGTTAATAAGTAATCTAGCTCATCAGCATTCATATTGGCGTTTTGTAATGCTCGCTTTAATACTTGCTCGCTTAATTCTATGCTGGTTGGTGAAGCGGAGCTTGTCGCTGTAGTTAAGTCTCGTACTAAGTGGCGACCTTCAATACCGAGTCGTTTAACGATACTTTTAGCTTTTCGGGCATTTAATCGGCCAGATTGCTGAGATAAACACGCCAATAAGGTTTCATTATCAATATTGCTGCCAGGTAACTGATGAGCAATTGAGTGTAGGGATAAGTTGTGTTGGGCAAATTTTACTGCCATTTTTCCTCCAGTTTCTGTTGCAGAGAATCTAAACAAATTCCCATGTGTTCAAAAGCACTGCCTTGGCTAGTTAATAACTGAAATAAGTTCTGGGTAATAAACGCTTGTTGCTGATGAAAATCAGCATGGCTCGCACCTAACTCAATGGCATGATGACGACTGATATAGACATGTTTTGCTTCATCTTTTTTAATTAAGCCGCATAACTGACTAAAAGGATGGTTTATACCTAGGTGGCTTTGCTCGAAAGCTTGCATGATTTGGGTGACACAAGTATCCAATATCGCAATACGAACAAAGTGCTGACTATAATCATCAACGCGGCTAAGACTGCTATAGAACCGTTTAGCTAGGCGCTGCACTTTTCTTACAGAATCTATTTCAGGTAACTGCTCTGCAACACTTTGCAGTGCAATATCATGTCGACACTCGTCAGATTCCACCTCCATCAATGACAATACCAATTGATGTGAGTTTGCACCTGTAACTTGATTGATTGAGTTAGCACTCAGTCTCGCAATTTCCTGATTAAACACCAGCTGTGCAGACTGCTCGCCGCAGAGTAATAGCGGCAATAAGTTTGCCATAGATTCCGTTTGTGCATCATTAAACGGGATGACTGACTGACCTAATTGCTCGGTCCAAATCAGTAAACGATGCGCATTTTTCCCCTGCTGCATTCGAGGCGCAGCTCGTTTACCAAAACAACGTTTAAGGCTAATGTTTTCGCTCTTACCCATACTTCTCATACCCGCATAGCTCATGCTAAGTAGCGCCTCCATTGATGGTAAATAACCGGTAGTACTAAAACGTCAAATAGCCAAGCTAAGACAATGACCAGACAAGACAATAGACTCAGCTGAGCTATAGGGGCAAAATCTGAGGCCAAACCAATACCAAAACCCAATACCAAAGTTAAACTAGTAAAACTAATCACTGGAATAATGGCAGCATATCTAGGCCAGAATGATTCAAACGAAGCGGCTTTATTAGGCTGCGGCAGTTTTAATAACAGATGTAAGGTGTCATCTACAATAATCCCTAACATGATCCCCAATACAACAGCGCTACCAATACTGATATAGCCCCCCATTAGCTGCCAAGCAGCAAACACCCAAAGTAATGGTAAAAAGTTAACGACTAATCCGATTGCCGCAAACATCATACTGCGCTTAATAATCCCTAAGATCATACTGAGGAGCACAAGTGCAATGGCAAATGACCACAACATATTTTTGGCATTATCAATGGATAAGTGAGCAAATAGCAGACTACTTCCTAACGCGTGGCTTACTCCAATATCAGTTTGACTATCAATGAGCCACATTGATACACGCTGTTCAAAATCGATCATTTGCCTCGCCGTTAATGGCGCAAGATAAAGACTCACTAAACTTGATTGATAATCTGTGGAGATTTCTGCTTCAAGGCCAAGTTGCTCCACTGAGTTTTGATTGATTACGCGCTGAAACTGGCTTTGGTTTAGACCTGCACTTTTTACCCAATCACCAATATGGGTGACTCTTTTTACTTCAGGTTGTTGCTTTAAAAAACGTGCAAACTGATATAAAAAAGCTAAATACTGTTTATCGTAAATTGCCTGTTCTTTGTTGCTTATCTCGTAATGAATCAGATTTACACCATCAAAGTATTGCTGCATTTTCTGCTTTGATTGACTAAAAGGATTATCACTGGGGAAATAACTAAATGGGTCATCATTCAGCTCAAGTTTAGAAGCACTCAACAGTGACAATATAGATATCACCGTGACTGTAATTAACATTAACTTAGGGACTTTAGTGCTATTTTTCGCGATGGCTTCAACCGTTAACAATGCACTGTTAAATGGCTCGTTAACTGATTTATTTTGGGCTTTGCTGACAATAATAACCAAGACACTGTGACAAAGCAGATAATGACACACAACGGCAACCGACACTAAAACACCAAAACTTTGAATAGGTGGAGATGGACTAAAGCTTAATAAGGCAAACCCCAACATGGTTGTCAGCGTCGCATAAAACAAGGGTTGTTTATTGTGCTCAAAACTAAATTTAACCGGATCTGCTATACCCTGTTTAATTCCCTGCTGCCACGCTAAATATAGGTGCGCAGAATACGCTAATGACAAGGTAATGATGATCACAGGAATAAAAGCACTAATCGCTGCAATAGTGAGATTTAGCCACCCAGCAAGCCCAAGCGTGATGAATAAAGTGATGATGCAGTTTATTGCGATTGCCAATAACCAAACCCGTGTTCGAATAAATAACAACGCCATTAGTGCAATAATCAACAGCAAGCTAGGTGCAAACCAAGTTAAATCATGACGTAACACTTTAGCGTACTGCCAATTCAATGCTTGCTCTCCACTAAGGTATATTTTCACTGAGTCACTGCTTTCAATCCTCTCACTGCTCCAAAAACCATTCGCCTTAGCTAATAAATTATCTATGGTTTTTTCTCGCCATAAAGTTGCATTAGGGTAATTATTTTTTTCTCGTTCACTGAATTGAATGCTCAACACAATGGCTGTGCCAGTTTCATTTATAACCAGTGGTAGCCTAGGATGTTTCTTGTAAGCGAGTAATTGAGAATACTGAAGTGAAGTATCAGCCTTATTTTGATGAGCGTTAGCACCAGTGTTTAAGTCAGCAATAAATGTCCCATAACCGCCAACACTTATAATCGTGCTATCAGCTTGTAACTGATTGATGAAATTAATTAGCTCAGACTCTTGTTCTACTTGGCGCCAATCTTGTTGATTCTCTAATAACAAAAGCAAACTATTGCGCTGTGCAAACCTTTGCTGCATTTTCTGCAGCGCAATAAACTGAGCATCATCATGAGCAAAATAGTCATTAAAGTTCACATCAAGATTTATTCTAAGCATGCCTAATATGCTGACTAAGATCAGAATAAATACAGCCAGTCCTACCCATAATGGATATTTAAGCGTTCGATTGATCATTGATATTTGCCAGTTCAATAGCGAGTACCCAATGTGAATATGCGAGGTTATTTATAGTATTCAATCAATAAGACCTCTTTACGGTGATTTTCTATTCAATCAGACGTAAAAATTATCCTTTGTATTATATATATTCAACTTATTGCTGTTTGAAATGGGTCCGTTCATCGTTCAAACATTAGCTGAACATTTGAGCCTTTTGCGGAATTCTTGGTCAAACAAGCTTAAATATTCACTTAAGCACAAAAAAAAGTTGACTCTAGACCGCAAAAAACGTTTAATTGCGTCCGTCGCCCGAATAGCTCAGTCGGTAGAGCAGAGGATTGAAAATCCTCGTGTCCCTGGTTCGATTCCGGGTTCGGGCACCATATTTAGATTTGGTGGCTAACGCGACTAAATAACAAAAAAGCCTCGCATTGCGAGGCTTTTTTGTATCTGCGATTTAACGCCCTAACTCAGCGCAGGGTTAGCCAGCGCTGACTGAGCTGTAGAAAGGATGTTTAAGCAGGCTCGATATAATCCACCAACATCTGCACCGTCTGATTACCTCTAAACTCATTCACATCCAGCTTATAGGCGACTCTTGCATGTTTAATCGTGGCATCTGGCCATATTGCTAAATCGACATTAAAAGCAATGGCATCCATCATCACAGAACCACAGTCTGTTTCGAGCACCAATTTAAGATGTTTCTCTCCAACAATTCTTTGCTGAATAACACTAAAGTAACCGTCAAATAATGGCTCTTCAAATGACTGGCCCCAAGGGCCTGACTCACGTAATAAGAAAGCCGTCTCAAGATTCATAAGTTCTGTTGGCAATTCACCATCCGATAAGACTTCACCAGTTAATTGTTCTGGCTTTAGCATCTCTCTCACGGCTTTATCATAAGCGGCTTCAAATTCGGAAAACGCATCTGCTCGTAGGGATAACCCAGCAGCCATTGCATGGCCACCAAATTTAATGATCATCCCAGAGTGACGACTATTTATCAGCTCGAGTAAGTCGCGCATGTGTAAGCCTTTAATTGAGCGCGCAGAGCCTTTTATTTCACCCTCGCCAGCATCAGCAAACGCAATCACTGGTCGGTGATATTTGTCCTTGATCCTTGAGGCTAAAATACCAATCACCCCTTGATGCCAATCATCTTGAAAAATCGCTAATCCCCAAGGCAATTTCGATTCATCTAAGGTCAATTTTTGTAAGCTTTTAAGTGCTTCTTGCTGCATTCCGGCTTCTAATTCACGGCGCTCACCGTTTAAGCCATCAAGTTCATCAGCCATTCTACGAGCTAGCATCATGTCTTCACATAATAAGGTTTCGACACCTAGAGCCATTTCATCAAGACGACCTGCAGCATTTAGTCTTGGGCCCACTGCAAAACCAAAATCTGAGGCGACTATTCGTTGTGGGCTGCGTTTAGCCACTTCTAACAAAGCTGTAATTCCCACTCGGCAACGACCCGACTTTACGCGTTGCAGTCCCGCCTGAACTAAGATGCGGTTATTACTATCTAGGGACACAACATCAGCGACTGTACCCAGCGCCACAATATCGAGTAAGCTGCCTAGGTTAGGTTCGGAAATTTGATGGGTTTGATACCAGTCACGCGATCTCAGCTCAGTTCTCAATGCTGACATTAAATAAAATGCGACTCCAACCCCTGCAATCGATTTGCTGGCGAACTGACATCCATGTTGATTTGGATTCACAATCGCATCAGCATCAGGCAAACTTTTCCCAGGTAGGTGATGATCAGTCACCACCACTTGCATGCCCAGCTGTTTAGCAGCAGCAACGCCGTCAATTGATGAAATACCATTATCAACAGTAATAAGTAATTCTGCGCCTTTTGACTGGGCAACCGCGACAATTTCAGGACTTAATCCATAGCCATAATCAAAACGATTAGGAATTAAGTAATCAATCTTAGTTGCGCCCATCATACGCAGTGCTAATAAACATACACTCGTTGATGTCGCGCCATCAGCATCAAAGTCACCCACGATTAATATCGACTTTTGCGCTGCTATTGCATCAGCGATAATGACTGCAGCTTCAGATAAGCCCATCATAGTTTCAGGTCTAAGTAGCTTAGATAAACTTAGCTCACAACCCGTTAAATCAACATTACGGCGAGCATAAAGCTGTTTTAATAAAGGATGGATAGTTGCAGGTAAATGACTGTCATCTACTTCAGCACGGCGGACAATTTTGTGAGCCACAAATAAACCTTATTTTTACTATAAAAATCGACAATTAAAGATTACAAAAAAGGCGAGCCAATGGCTCACCTTTTATTTAAAACAACCCAAATTAGAGGTTAGTTTTAATTGTGTTCAATAATGCAGAAGGTGGTTGGTAACCTGGTACTAAAATACCATTTTCTAACACGATTGCTGGCGTACCATTAATACCAAATGCCTGACCTAAACGATATTGTTCTTCAATGTTCGCATCGCAGCTTGCAGCTTTTACATTACCGCCAGTCTTAGCTTCGGTCATTGCTTTTAGTGGATCGGTTGCACACCAAACCGCTTTCATTTCTTCAGCATTTGCTGACGGAATACCAGCTCTTGGATACGCTAAATAACGAACCGTAATGCCTAAATCGTTATAGCCATCCATTTCTTGGTGCAATTTACGGCAGTAACCACAATCCACATCAGTAAAAATAGTCACCACATGCTTTTCGTTCTTGGCTTTGTACACCAACATCTCGTCTTCAAATGGTTTTAGCATATCAATACGTGGGCCAGCTAATGCAGCTTCAGTTAAGTTTTGCATGCCATTTTTAAGGTCATACATGTTGCCATGAATCAGCTTAGTACCATCCGGAGAAACATATAAAACACCACGATCGGTAAATGCTTGATACAGACCATCAATAGGTGATGATTGAATTTTCAAAACATTAACGCCAAGTACGTCTGACACTTGTTGTTTCAATTCAGTTTCATTGGGAATATCTGTTGCAGAAGCTGCCTGTAGCAGTGGGGCAACAGCTAGCGTTATCGCGAAAGAAAATGCTTTGGTTAACTTCATTAATAAATCCTATTGGGTAAAACTGAATGTCTCAGCTAATACATAGACCTGATATTGTCGGCAAAAGTTACAGCGAATATATGACTAAAGCAACCTTAAGTCCTTTATTGGTGACAACTGCCACCATATTTAACGTAACAAATCTTTATCGCGTGTTGTTGAACACTAGCCTCTTGGATGATGCTGACTATGTAATTGCTGCAATCGAGCTTTAGCCACATGAGTATATATCTGGGTCGTCGATAAATCGCTGTGGCCTAATAGTAACTGCACCACACGCAGATCTGCGCCATGATTCAGCAGATGAGTCGCAAATGCATGCCGTAAAGTATGGGGCGATAAATGACTATTGATTCCGGCGCGAATAGCATAGAGCTTTATCCGATGCCAAAACGTTTGCCGAGTCATCATTTGGCCACGTTTTGATGGAAACAATACATCACTTTGTTTATTGTTCAGCAATTCTGCTCGTGCTGCTAATAAGTATTGCTCGACCTCAGTCACCGCTAACTCACCTAATGGCACTAAGCGTTCTTTACCGCCCTTACCCACGATTCTCACTAGTCCTTGGCGTAAACTGATTTGCTCAAGGGTGAGACTCACAAGTTCTGTCACTCGCAGTCCTGTTGCATAAAGTAATTCCAGCATCGCTTTGTCACGGCATTCAACGGCATCTTCAACATTGGGCTCATCCAGTAACGCATCGATTTGGCTTTCACTTAGCGCATCAGGTAACTGACGTGCGAGCTTTGGTGACTCGATTAAGCTCGTTGGATCCACATCAATGCTCTGTTTTACAATTAAGTAACCATAAAAACGTCTTAGACTACTAAGCAATCTTGCAGTGCTGGTTTTAGCAAAATTTTTCTCAACCCGATAAGCCAAATAATCGCGGATGCTTGCTTGGTCAACATCAATTAAACAACGGCTTTGACTCAATACAAAACGCTCAAAGTGACGCAAATCGGTGCGATAAGATGCCAAGGTGTTATCGCTTAAGCCCTTTGTGGACCATAAGTCATCCAAAAAGGCGTCGATAATAGGGTCCGCTTGATATTTGTCTGTCACTGTTTTTCCTAAAAAAATGGCGTTATTTCAATTGAAATAACGCCATTAGTGTAACTAAAATTAACTTGTTTTGACAAAGATTGCCAAGCAATGACTTTTGGTTAGCTCGCAGCTACCGCTTGATCTTTAGCTGGGACAAATAAACATGCCACGATTGCAATACCAACAGGTAGTAACCAAGCCATGCCTTCACTATGAAGTGGCATGAAGCTTAAGAAATTAATCTCGAATCCAGCGGCTTTAAGACCATCAAAAATACCGAAGAACAACGCAACCGATAGCACTAGACGGTGTGAAAACTCTGGACGAGCAAAACGCTCAGTCAAGAAAGTAATCGCCACAAGTGCAATCGCCACAGGGTATATCGTCATCAATACAGGAATACTGATATTAATGAGCTGGGTTAAGCCAACGTTTGCAACGGTTGCACATACTAAGCTGAAAAAGATAACGAATGCTTTATATGAAATCTTTGGTAGCAACTCATTGAAATACTCAGAACATGCTGTGATTAAACCAACTGCTGTTGTTAAACAAGCAATGCTCACAACTGCAGCTAATAGTACCGTCCCCATAGTTCCGAACTCATGGGTAACATAGTTTGTGAGGATTTGACCGCCATTTTCAGCGCCAGCTGCTATATCACCAGCCGTTGCGCCTAAATAGAATAGTGAAATATAAACAAAAGCTAGACCTGAAGCGGCGATAATAGCAGCACGAACAAGGTAACGAGTTTGCGCTTTAGATTCAGTAATACCTTTCTTACGAAGAATATCAATAATTAGCATACCGAAGATCACAGACGCTAATGTATCCATCGTGTTGTAACCTTCTAAAATACCTTTAGAAAGCGGACTATCAATATAATCACCAGTCGCAGCACCGATCGCAGCACTCGGAGTAACAATCACTGAAACAGCTAAACCAACCAACAAGAAAATAAGAATAGGGGTTAATACTTTACCAACGCTATCAAGCAATTTACCTGGGTATAGCGACAACACCATCGCCAAAGCAAAAAAGCCAATAGTGTAAAACAACTGTGCTTGATTCAGCGCCAGTGCCCCGATTTGAATCACAGCTTCAGCGTTATCTAAAAATGGGCGAGCGCCGATTTCAAACGCCACTAACCCTGTACGAGGTGCGGCGAATGCTGGGCCAATAATGATATAAATAGAAACCGCTAATGCAGTGGCAGCAAATGCTGGGAGCATTGCCATAACCTTACCGTTTGCCTTAGCAACCGCGATAAGACCAGCAAGAGGTAAACCCACTGCAGTAACAAGGAAACCTAACATTGCCAGCGTCATATTCTCGCCAGCTAACATACCTGCAAAAGGCGGGAAAATAAGGTTACCTGCACCTAAGAAAAATGCGAAAGTCATAAAGCCTAAGCCTAATGTATCGCCAATACTCATATTACTGTTTTGCACACAATGCCCCATCTTGTTGTTTTGTTTTTTAACAAACTTAAGTGATTCAGTGCTAATTAGCTACTGCTAATCAAAACCCACCTGTAAGAATGTAAACTTAAAATTACACTTTATTTTATTAAAAACTACTCACAAATGGTTATTAAAAAGCCATTTTCTCGTTTTTAGAACACTCATTTGTGAGTCGTATTTCTTTTTCTACCATTTAACTGCGTTTAGCGCCTTTAAACGGGTAGGAACTAATATCAAATAGCGTATAGATAAACAAGCGCAAACCCAGCACAAAGTAAAATTAAACCTCATCTGAAAACAAGCTTAAAACCCATAAAACATTCTCGCTACAGTGCAACCACATAGCACAATCTCAGCAACATCAATGTAACGCTATTTAGGTGGGGTTATAAACTAAAAGCAGGTACCATAAACCTCTGTGTACGACACAGACTAAAGACCAAGTTGCACTTAACCCTGAAACAGAATTAGACCCAATGCCATTTACCTTTAAGCAATTTCACATTGATGATAGCCACTGCGGAATGCCCGTCAGTACTGACGGTGTCATATTAGGCGCATGGGCAAAGCTATCAACGGATAACACCAAAGGTCCATATCGAGTGTTAGATGTTGGAGCAGGAAGTGGCTTACTGTCTTTAATGCTCGCCCAGCGGTTACGTAATCCAAGTGCTGAAATAATTGCAGTAGAACTCGATGAAGGTGCGGCGCAAGATTGCCAAAGCAACTTTAATCAGAGCCCATGGGCTTCACAGTTAACCGTTCAACACACGAGTATTCAGCGATATAGTCAAGAATTGCTCAAAGCAAATCTTCCTCTTTTTGAAACCATTATTTGTAACCCGCCCTATTTTGAAAATGGCCCACAGTCCGATGCCAAACAACGCGCAACGGCAAGGCATACAGATACACTGAACTTTGAAACCTTGCTCACACAGGTTCAATTGCTGCTTGCAGAACATGGGACAGCAAGCTTTATCATTCCAGTGCAAAGTGAAACAGGTTTTTTAGCTGCACTCGCCTGTTCTCAACTTGAAATATCAGACAAAACTCATATCAGCACTGTTGAAACTAAAGCGCCGAGTCGATTGCTATTGGCAATTAAGCATCAAGCCTGCTTAATTGAATCAACAGCCTCATCAGAAACAAAAGAACTATCTCAGGATCTATCTCAATCTCAATCTCAACCTCGGGCTCAACCTCGGGCTCAACCTCAATCTCAACATCAGGCACAAACTCAGGCTCGGCCTCAATATGAGCCAATTACATCAAACTTAGTCATTGCTGACGGTAAAGGTCAATATACTCAGGCAATGATCCAACTTTGCCGTGACTTTTATTTGAAACTTTAAGGTTTAATCTGCTTTTGGTTGATTAGTCTCTCGCTGAGATTAACAACTTAGGTTATAATGTCTGGCTATCAATCAGTGAGACCCAAAGCGCATGCTATTTGAAGATTTTGACCTAGATCCACGCCTATTAGACTCTCTAAAGGCTATGGGACATTTAAGCCCGACGACCGTTCAACAACAAACATTGCCAATGGCGATGGAACAACGGGATATTTTAGCTAAAGCGCCTACAGGTACAGGTAAAACTGCAAGTTTCTTATTGCCAGCTTTACAACACTTGATTGACTTCCCGCGCCGCTTTAACGGTCAAGCCAGAATATTGATTCTGACGCCGACCCGCGAACTTGCCAGCCAAATCCACCGTTACGCTTGCCATTTAGCCACCGATCTCGAATTAGATGTTGGTATTATTACTGGTGGCGTTCCTTACGGACCGCAGGAAGAACAACTTGAAGAAAACATCGACCTTTTAATCGCCACTCCAGGGCGTTTAATGGAATACCTCGATAAAGGTCAATTTGAAGCGACTGAAGTTGAAATATTGATTATTGATGAAGCAGATCGCATGTTAGACATGGGATTCTCGTCAGTGGTAGAAACCATTGCCATCGAAGCTCAAGGTCGTAAACAAAACATGCTGTTTTCTGCCACTTTAGAAGGCAGCGGTGTTGCTCGTTTTGCTCACGTATTATTAGAAGACCCTGTCACCATTGACGTTGAGTCTCCTCGTAGCGAGAAAGCCAAAATCCACCAATGGGCGCATTTAGCCGATAACAATGTGCATAAATTTGCCTTGTTATGTAACTTGCTTCAGCAAGAAGAAGTTAAGCGCACTATTGTTTTCGTTAAAACACGTGAAGTCGTCGCCAGCCTCGAAGGCTTGCTTTTAAAAGCAGGTATTCCTTGCGCATTCTTACGTGGTGATATGGAGCAAAAGAAACGCTTCCAAGCATTAAGTAAGTTCAGTAAAGGTGAAGTCAACATTTTACTTGCCACTGACGTTGCTGCACGTGGTATTGATATTGATGGGATCACTCACGTTATCAACTACGATATGCCTCGTTCTGCTGATGCCTATGTTCACCGTATTGGCCGAACAGCTCGTGCCGGTGCCAAAGGTACTGCTATCTCATTAGTTGAAGCTCATGATATGCGTATCGTTAGCAAAATTGAACGCTATATTGAGCAGCCATTGAAGCGTCGTTACATCGATGGGTTAAGACCAACGCACAAAGAAGCAAAAGTCCCAGGTAAGAAGAAAGACAAGAATAAGATTGCAGCGAAAAAATCGAAGAAGAACAAAAAGAAAAAATAAACCTGCGATGCAAAGCTGAAATAAGCTAATTTTTATCAAAGCCCTGAATTGTTTACTCAATTCAGGGCTTTTTTGTGGTCATAAATCAATTTGGTAGCGTATTGCTCTGTTTAATCGTGAAATAAATTTTCTGAAACATTTAATTCACAACTAACGCTTTTGCTTCAATTCGTTGTCTGTTAATTTAGAGTCTATATTGCTCTAAGCCTTTAATATTTTAATAAGAAAACTAAGTTTTTAGCAGAGTAGTCCTTTAGAGCCAACAATGTCGTTTTAGTATGGATACGTTTATCAATGAAAAGAATATTAAGAATCCTCTCTCCGCTGTTTATTCTAGTGGTATTTATTGGCCTCGCAGCCGTTTTGCTGAGTACTCAACAAGCGCCAGAACAAAAAGAAGAACAAGTTAAAACACCTATCATTGATATCTTGACCGTTGAACAGCAAACAGTATCGTTAAATTTGCCATCATATGGTGTTGTCAGTCCTAAATATAAAACTCAATTAGTCACTGAAGTACAAGGACGACTGGTGAGTTTAGACCCAAGCTTTGTTGCTGGCGGAATTGTTCAGCAAGGGCAAGCTCTCGCTCAAATAGAACCTTCTGACTATCAAGCTGATTTCATTCAAGCAGAAGCGACGTTGGCGCAAGCTAACGCAGCACTAAATGAAGAGATTGCCCGCGGTGAAGTGGCAAAAATTGAATTCAAAGACTTTGATAATGGCTTACCGCCTGAGTTAGGTTTACGTATCCCGCAGTTAAAGAAAGAACAAGCCAACGTTAAATATGCCAAAGCCGCTTTAGCGAGAGCGCAGCGCAACTTAGAGCGCACCGTTATTCGCGCCCCTTTTGATGGCATCATCAAAGCTCGCAATGTTGATTTAGGTCAGTACGTTTCATTAGGTACCAATTTAGGTGAGCTTTACGATATTAGTATTGCTGAAGTGCGCCTACCGTTAACCAACAACGACCTAGCTTATTTAGAGTCTGTCGATAACCCTGATACTTCGGTGATATTAAGTGCTTCACTCGCAGGTAAATCATTTACATGGAATGGCAACATTGTCCGCAGTGAAAATGTTATAGATGAACAAAACCGCATGGTCTACTTGGTTGCTGAAGTGAAAGATCCATACCTACGTAATCAACGCAGTGAAGATGAGCTGCCACTTAAATATGGCAGTTTTGTCACTGCAATCATTAAAGGTCGCACGGTCGACGGTATTGTTAAATTACCACGCTACGTGGTTCGTCAAGACCAAGTCGCCATTGTCAAAGACGATAACACCATTGAAATCCGTAAAGTGAATATTGTTCGTACAGACATTGAGAATGTGTTTATCAAAGACAGCTTAGCAACGGGCGAGCGCGTTTCGATTACTGACATTAGTAACTTGGTTTCAGGTCAAAAAGTGAAGTTACTCGGTGAAGAGTCTGAAGAAGTGGAAATAGAGTCGGCAGATCCCGAAGCAATATCATTGGCAGGTGAGCAATAATGGATACCAATAAAGGAATTATTACTTGGTTTGCTCGCAACAATGTTGCCGCAAATCTGCTGATGTTTGCCTTGTTAATTGGTGGACTATTTAGCTCATTGCTGATTAACAAAGAAGTGTTCCCAACATTTGAACTCAACTTGCTCAATATTTCAGTCGCCTACCCTGGCGCTGCACCGCAAGAGATTGAGGAAGGGATTAACATAAAAATCGAAGAAGCCATTCAAGATATCAACGGCATTAAGAAGGTCACTTCTGTCGCCAGTGATAGTGTCGGCTCTGTGACGATTGAAGTTGAAGACGGCTATGAAGTGCAGCAAGTTTTGGATGAAGCTAAACTACGAATAGATGCTATTTCAACTTTCCCTGATAACATTGAAAAGCCCAATATTTATCAAATAAAACCTGAGAATAATGTTATTTGGGTGTCGGTGTATGGCGATATTAGCCTGCACGAAATGAAGGAAATGGCTAAAACCATTCGTGATGACATTACAGATTTACCTGCAGTAACACGCGCACAAGTTACTGGAGTGCGCGATTATGAAATCGGTATCGAGCTATCGGAAGATAAACTGCGAGAATACGATCTCACCTTCTCTCAAGTCGCTCAAGCGGTGCAAAACTCATCTATAGATTTACCTGGTGGCTCAATTCGAGCTCAAGATGGTGATATTTTACTGCGCACCAAAGGCCAAGCATATACAGGTGAAGACTTCTCTAAAATCGTAGTCACAACACGCCCTGATGGTAGCCGAATAATGCTACCTGAAGTCGCGACGATTAAAGATGACTTTGAAGAACGTTTAGAATACACCCGCTTTAATGGCAAACCCGCAGCCATTATCGAAATTACCAGTATTGACGATCAAAATGCATTAGCAATATCTGAGCAAGTTAAAAGCTATATAGCAGAAAGAAAGACAACCTTACCGGCCAATATTGAACTCGATACTTGGGGGGATTTAACCCACTACCTTGAAGGTCGTTTAAACATGATGTTGTCGAACATGTTTTACGGTGCTTTATTGGTGTTTATTATTCTGGCGCTGTTTTTAGATCTTAAGTTAGCATTTTGGGTCATGGTCGGCTTACCAGTGTGTTTTCTTGGCACCATCTTATTGATGCCATTAGAGCCGTTTAATCTATCAATTAATATGCTGACCTTATTTGCCTTTATTCTGGTGTTGGGGATCGTCGTCGATGATGCCATTGTCATCGGCGAAAGTGCCTACAGTGAAATTGAAAAACACGGTCAATCTCTCGATAACGTCGTCAAAGGCGTGCAAAAGGTTGCTATGCCCGCCACTTTCGGGGTACTCACAACCATTGCGGCATTCATTCCAATGATCATGGTATCTGGGCCGATGGGAGTGATTTGGAAATCAATTGGCATGGTGGTGATTTTAGCTTTGGCCTTTTCGCTTATCGAATCAAAGCTTATTTTACCTGCGCATTTAGCGCACATGAAAGTGAAGAAAAAGCGCCCGCCAACCAACGTATTTTCAAAGTTCAAAGTAAAACTGAACGAAAAACTACAGTACTTTATTCACAATAATTACCGCCAATTTTTAGGTAAGTGTATTACCCATCGTTACAATGTCGTCGCAGCCTTTGTTGGAGTATTGATCTTATCTTTGGCATTGGTAGGAAGCGGTAAAGTGCGTTGGGTGTTTTTCCCAGATATTCCGTCAGACTTTATTCAAGTACAACTTGAAATGGAAGAAGGTAGCTCTGAACTTAACACCCTTGATGTTGTGCAAAAAGTAGAAGAAGCCTTATATGCAATGAACGATAAATTTGCCCAAGAGTCAGGCTCAGATGTGGTTAAACACAGTTTTATTAATATGAGTTCGAGAAGCTCAGCATTTATCTTTGCTGAATTATCAAAAGGCGAAGACCGTGAGATTGATGGCGTGACAATCGCTGCTGAATGGCGTGCACAATTACCTGAGTTGCTATCGGTTAAAAAACTCAATATTGCTGCCAGTACAAATGATGCCGGAGGCGATATTTCCTTCAGATTAACTTCAAGCAATTTAGCGCAGTTGTCTGAGGCGTCAAAAGAATTAAAAGGTAAATTAGCCACCTATGAAGGTGTCTATGATATCTCTGATAACTTTTCATCTGGCAGCCAAGAAATTCGTCTAAATATTCGTCCTGAAGCTGAAGCCCAGGGGCTCACTCTGTCTGATTTAGCTCGCCAAGTTCGTTATGGGTTTTATGGCTATGAAGCCCAGCGTATTTTGCGTAACAAAGAAGAAGTGAAAGTCATGGTGCGCTATCCGCTTGAGCAGCGTCGCACCATTGGTCACCTTGAGAATATGCTTATTCGTACGCCCCAGGGCGTTGCAGTACCTTTCTCAACTGTGGCAGATATTGAACTAGGTGAGTCGTTCGCGTCTATTACCCGTGTTGATGGTCGCAGGGCGATTACGATTACCGCTAACGTCAATAAAAATGCGGTTGAGCCGTCAAAAGTTGTCAGTGAAATTCAAGAGGATTTCTTACCTGAACTCACCAGTCAATATACAGAAGTCAATGCTTCTCTTGATGGCGGTAGTCAAGATGAGCAAGACGCCATGTTAGGTTTAGTGCAAGGTTTCTTCTTTGCGATGTTCACCATTTATGCGCTAATGGCAATTCCACTAAAATCATACACTCAGCCGATGATTATCATGTCGGTTATCCCATTTGGGATGATTGGCGCATTGTTTGGCCATTATCTGCTTGGGATATCCATGAGTGTATTGAGCTTGTGTGGCATCGTGGCATTAGCTGGGGTTGTGGTTAATGACTCATTAATTTTAGTCGACTTTGTTAACCGAGCCCGCAAAGAAGGTTACTCAGTTTTAGACTCTGCCATTGACTCTGGTTGCTATCGTTTTAGGGCCATTATCTTAACCTCAATGACCACGTTTGTCGGCTTAGTGCCCATCTTGCTCGAGAAAAGTTTACAAGCAAAAATTGTCATCCCGATGGCCACATCACTGGCATTTGGTATTTTATTCTCAACCGTAGTGACGTTGATTTTAGTACCTGTGTTGTACATCATTTTAGAAGATGTCAAAAGCGTACTACGCCGATTATTCATTTGGTGGTGGCAACCTAAAAAGGACGATGATGAAGCCTACAATTAACCTAATGCTTGAAACTATTTCTAGGCTTTAAATACTAGTTTTAGGCTTTAAATACTAGTTTTAGGCTTTGAACACTAGCTCTAGGCTTAAACACAATAAAGTAATTCATTAAAAGGGAGCGAAAGCTCCCTTTTAATTCCTTAAAGCTCCCCTCTTTAATTTCTCCAACGACATGAGTTGTCTCACCTTAGCGAATTGAAAGGCTATTATAGTTAAGCTTTATTTATGCGAGCCGCAAAACAGTAATCAAGTTGAGTTAAGGCTAAAATGAGCGTTTTACAGTCAGGCTTAACATGGCAAAATTATGACAGAAACACTCAACTCCGAAATAATCAACGCCAAAAATCACAAACAAGAATTAATAGAATCTACTGAGCCCTATAATTCAAGTGAACCCCATGATTCAACCTTGGTTTACGATATTCGTCAAAGCCGCTACCTGAATATTACCGGCCGCTGTACCTTAAGGTGTCAATTCTGTCCTAAACACAATGGTTCCAAGCAGGTTCACCAATATGAACTGTCTTTAGACAAACAAGTAAAGCCAGCTGATATTATCCCGCTTTTAGGTAAGGTAACTGACTTTGATGAATATGTGTTTTGTGGATATGGCGAGCCAACGCTTAATTTAGAAACCCTGATAACGGTTGCCACATACATCAAGTCTGAAGGCGGTAAAACTCGTCTAAATTCTGATGGACTGGGCAATCTATTTCATCGAAGAAACATCCTTCCAGAACTCTCAGCTTGTATTGATAGTTTATCTATTTCACTTAATGCGGACACTGAAGCGCTTTATATCCAACACTGTAAACCTAAACTCAAAGGCGCTTATGACGCACTGCTAGCCTTCATTGAGCTTGCACCACAATATATTCCTCAAGTTCAAGTCTCAGCCATTAATGGGCTCGATCAGGTCGATATTGCGCGATGCCGAGAAATAGTCGAACAAAGAGGCTGTGAGTTTAAGCAAAGAGAACTGGATATTGTGGGTTAATCTAGCGCTTTTTTAGTAATAAAATCGTTAAAAAAGCTTTACTGAGGTCAACCTAGTAAAGCTTTCGTGATAACATCAGCCTATCGGGACAGTTAATATAAGTAAGTGAATGTTTAAAAGACAAACCAATAAAAACGTCTCAAAATTTCTGCTCATTTCAGCGCAAGATATCCATTGGAGTCGTCAACAGGTCTTGGCCTTAGCAAGTCAATTGTCTGTGATGATCATCAGCGTCATTATTTTTACCACCCTATTACTCAGCTTGGGCGAACGTCGCTTACAAGAGGATTGGGCCGATAAACGTTACAGTGAATTGCAAACTGTAGGTACACTGGCGTCAGATAAAGTTAACTTCCTTAAGTTTCGTACCCAAGCCTTTGCTAATGGCGAGTTGATGAACCAGTATTTAACAACGCCAGCTGAACTTCAAAAAGAACGCTTACTCGAAAATTGGTCTGGGTTACTGACTCATATTCCAGAACTCTTGGGACTCACCTTATTTGATCCTCAGGGTAATATCCGTATTGCCACCACCCCAGCCTTTGATAACATCTCGCTTCCTGAAGTCGTGTTAAGTAAAGATAAAATCATGGGCGGTAATGATATTTATTCTTCTCAGATTCAATTTGTGCCTATCAATGGCAAACTGGTTCCTTTTGTTTTTCAGTTAGCTTGGATTGAAAACCCCGATCAAAGTATTCGTGGATATTTAGTCACTTACAATTCCATTACCGAAGTACTGCAATCGATTAAACCCGCGTTCTTCAATCACGATACACCGCTATTGTTACTCGGCGAAGACGGTAAATTATACGCAGGTGATGAACAAAACAGTCCACTCAAGAAAATGCCCAATGCCTTAGGTGGCAGTTTGCAACAAAGTTATCCGTCTATTTGGCAACAAATGGCCAATACCAATTTTGGTCAGTATCACAATGATGTCGGTACATTTGTGTTTCTTAAAATTGAGCTTGCTGCCCATCACCCTATCATTAGGGAATATTATTTATTGTCATATATTCGCCACGAAGATATTGCAGCAAGGTTTGAGCGGTGGCGTTATATCCTAATGAGTTTCGGCGTCATTATTGCGGCATTAGCCAGTGCATTACTGTTTACTCGTCACCGTTTTCAACTTGAGAAAAACGCCAACACGAACAGCATTACCCTGTCCAGCAGTCTGTTCAATAGCCATCAAAGCTGTTTATTGGTGAATAACAGCGGAAGAGTCATTAAAGCCAATAAACAAGCCGCTGAAACCTTGTCTTTAGACATCGACGAGCTACTAGAAAGAAGATTACAGCGAATACTGCAACTAGAAGACCACACTTATCAAGCATTAGTACAAGCAATGAATGGCAATAAACCTTGGTCTGAAGTCATCAGCTTTAACGATCAAAATTGCACCATTTACGTTTATGCTCAACCAGGTACAACTCACTTAAAAAGTGAACACTATTGGGTGATTACCTTTGAGAATGTCACCGAATTAAGCACAGTAAAACAGCAAGCCTATAGCTATCAGTTATTGTCAGAAAGTGATGTCGCGACAGCATTGACCGATGCAAATGGTGAGCTTATTAAGTTTAACCATAAATTCAAAAAACTGTTAGATGTCGAAGAAGCGAGTAAAGCTAATATTGTTGATTTATTAGGCGAAGAAATAACTCAACAATGGACCGACATTACCAGCCGCTTAAGTTTACAAGGAAAGTGGAAAGGCCAAATCATAGCCAACACAGGCACACGATTTGCTAATAGTTTAAAAGCCAGTATTCAAGCAGAACATTCACTTGATGGTGATATAGAGTACTTAGTGATTACCTTACAGGTATTAAAACAGCAGACATTATCTAAGCAACTCCCATCACAGCAATCGCCATTAAGTTCGATGATATTGCCATTAGCCGAATTAGAAATACATTTTAGTACGTTAACAGAGCCTAATCGCGAGCAAACCTGTTTAATGATTATGGATATTAACCCTGAAGGATTAATTAGCCATATCAGCGATATTGATCATCTTGAAAAACGTCAAAAAGACATTGAGATTCAGTTGCTGATTGATTTGCCTACTGGTTATCAAGTTGCCCGTTGGCGTTTAGGTTCATTAGTGATTTTATTGCCGTTGAGTGATTCAATTCAAGCGCACAAATATGCAATGAGTACGATGGATAGATTAGAACAAAGCGACTTAAATGAAGGGATTAATATCGGCATTGCTGGTTACCCTGAACAGCAAAGTTTTGAAGACTATTTAGCCAACGCTGAAGTTGCATTGAAACGCGCTAAGCAAACGGGTGATCAAAACATCTGCCAAGCTTTTACTCGCAAGGCTTAAATTTATTCGCAACACATAAAGTACAGAGCGGATATTTTGCTTATCAATCTGCCAGAACCTGAACTATATATTAGGAAGGAACTGTGTATTAGGGCTGAACGAAAATTGCAGCCCTTGTGTTTCATTATGGTATTGCCTAAAGCTGTTTAATTGAAATTGCCTAAAGCTGTTTAATTGAAATAGCCTAAAGCTGCTTAATTGATATGACCTAAAGTGGTTTAAGTATATTGAAAGCTTAAGTTAATCTGATAAAAAACAGCTAACACTGCGACTTAATCACCCATCTCTAATAAGTTTGCAGGTAACTTACTACGAGTAATTTCAATAATGTTAGAACGGCTCATAACGACCTTATAACGGGCATATTCTAACGGCCCTTTGCCATCTTTTAACACCGCGACCAAATTGACTTGATAACGGCGCTCTACCGATTCATTACTGACTTTTCCGTCCAGTTCTTTGTAGATCTTGGCTTTGCCACGCTCTAGGTGCCTTGCAAATGGCACTAAGCTAAAGTTAACTTGCTCTTGAATTTGCGAGTAGCCTGCTTCAAATTCTTTATTAGTGACTTTGGTGGCAATACGGTAATGCAACACCTCAGCATCAACCTTGTTTTGGCTATGCCGCTGCTTCATTATTTCAGCGACTTCTGCAGGAATATCCTGCGGGCGAGTGAAATCGAGCCAAACTAACTGTTTAGCAACCACCGTTTTAGTCGAGGTATCTCGAAGAATACGACTCCAACGTGGACGCCCACGTTGAATAAAGCGCCATAGGGCATTGCGCACATCTTCTTTAAAAATTTCCCTGAAACCATAAATAATCGCTAGGGTAACGATTAAACTCATGGTTAAGCCGCTAAATACGCCCTGTGCTTTAATAATCAACGTTGAGACGACCAACATAACCAGGGTTGTGGCTAACCCTGTCACGAACTTCTTTAGCCCTACTCCGAGGGTTTTTAGCTCTTCTTTAAGTACTACACCTTGTTGGATCAAGCGGCGCAGTAACAACATCTTATTTGAAATGCGGTTTGCATCTTGCTTTGTACCTGCCGAATTGTACTTTTTTTCTTCTTCACGGTAATGACTTTCAGCACGACACAAGTTAACTATCTGCTCTTTGATATCACTGTAATCAGCATTTCGAGGCCGATAAGCTAGTGTTTTAAGTAATTGCTGTTCACAAAACCAAGACAGATAGTTATCAGCATTAGCAAAATAGGATTGCCACTTTTCTTCGCTGGGTTCATTACGACGAAATTTCTTTAATAATTGTGTAACCGATGTGCCAAGCTCTGCTAATGCAGGATAAAACTCTGCAGCCTCGTTAATTTGCCTTAATTCCTTAGCATCAGTTTCAATAGCAACGGCAAATTGATAAGCGAATAAATTAAGGTAGAAGCGGAACTCTTCTTTAGTACGTTTATTAATACTCACAAAACGGTTTTGCACTAAAGGTAAATGCAGGCCCTTAGAATAATAGGAACGACGCCCGACAATGGCGCTATGATAATACTCTTCTTCATCTAAGGTTTTATCGCCAATGCCCATTTCTGTTGGCAAATAAAAATATAAATCGAGTGCACGCTGATGCCCAACCTCCATCTGATGGCTGAACTTAATTGATAATGCTTCTTCTTGTTTTACTTTGATTTTTGCCACTGAGGAGAACTCAATAACGGAGAATATAGTTACTATAACGAATTTAGCGAACAATGAGAAAGGGGGATATTAACAACTCATGCTTTATTCGTGCAATTGGCAAGCCCAAAGGGTGCTAAAAGGAGTAAACTTTACCAAAATAAAGCCGTTGTCTGCGTCCATCTCTAGCACTTGAACGTTAACACTCACTTGGTTACCAACAGCAAGGTTCTCTTTTGATTCATTGAATTCATTGGCTAAGTAACTCTGAAATGATGAATTATCAGATACAAACTTAGCATCTGTTATATCTAAATCTAGCTGATACAATAACTTACCAATCTCAAGCTCTCTTAGCTGACCTTTTAAAGATAAATGTTCACGTGATGATTCAGGTTGCTCGCTAAAATAGTCTAAATAAATTTTCTCATCATTGAATGTCAATGAGAGATGTATCGAGATTTGAGGGGTGTTAATCACAATATTATCATTGGCTGTCATTGCGTGAATTTTTGTACTGCAATCAAATGCCGACACTTGACGCGAATCAGCAAAAGACTCCAGTATTAAAATACTAATACAAAACAGAACTGTACTCGACAGAATAAAAACAGCGCGCCCAAGCTTAGTCATTAGAAATTGTGCTAGACGATTAGCCACAAATATTCACCTCTTTTAACCAATCTTGGTTCACAACAGTCATTTGTGGATCTTCTTTTATCACTCTAATATTTTCAAAATGTAACCCATCCTGATCACGTTTTTTCAAAACAACGCTAATTGTTCTATTATCGCGAGCAATCGACACTAAAAGTGAATCCCAATCCATCACATCACACTTTGATAATTCGCTTAACGCATTTTCAGAACGAGATATAAAATCGCCATGATAGTCCTCACTCCCTTCAGACTCGTAAGCATAAAGCTTAGCTAAGCTACCAGCAGGAGTTATAAATTCAGCGCTAAAATCTGGCACTCTAAAGCCCGAGTCTTTTAGATTTGAGTGGACAAAATAAGACGCAATTATTGTCATAAGAATAACGAGAATGTAATGTGCTTTTGAAATAACTTTAGTGGGGGAATCTAGCAAGCTGGTACGATTTACTACCACATTGCTATATAAAATGGCCCCTTGATCTGCAATTAATTCAATTAGGCCACGATGAGCTTCACCAAAGTAATCTTGGAAGTTTTCTACAAGTTGTTCCATTTCCGTAAGAGATAAACTGTGTAAATAGCCATCATGCTCTTCTGGAAATGACAGTGATTCTATAGGTACAACATGGCCACGATGCTTTGCAAGTATGCTTAACACCTTGTACTCATTATAATTGAGTTGCCATTTAGTAGCATTAGATTGATTAATAAGCTCTTTTTGCTCATCATCAAACCAACAACACCCGATTTGCATTCCTATATTATCTCTTTAGTCAATATCACCAATTATTATACGCTAGCCAAAAAAGATAGTTTGTGATCAAAACAGAGGATAGATAGCCTAGATTTAATTTCGTGAACTAGCCCTCGTAATTTCGTAAGAGTTCTTTGTCAGAAACAGCAAAACGGATACAAGTGTTAACCATTTTAACAAAATAATAATATTTACCAGAGACTTATAAGATTAAAAAGCACTCAAACAACCTCCCCTATCTAAGCAGAGATCATAAGGCAAGCCTCCATTTATGTTTATACAAAGTAAACCTAGCCCTCAAATGTAACATTCATAACGCTAATAACATTAGAGCGGTACACGCTTGGTAAAAGTAAAACCGTTTCAAAAAATAGCGACAAAAAAGCCGAGTTATCCTCGGCTTTTATAGGTTCACACAAATGTTTACCGGTGATATCCCGAATACATTAGAATGCGTATAACAGTGTCATGTTTGTTTCAGTATCAGTGCTTTTGAAACCTTCTAAAGGCTCACTGTTGTAACGAACAATCACAGCAAACTTCATCGCTAACGCACCGATAATGTTAGCTGTTAACGCAGACTCAGAACGTCCCTCTAAATAATCACCGTAATCAGCAACGAAGAGTTGAGTAAACTTAGAGCTTTCTGTTATTTCATAAGAAAAGTTAAGTGCACCATGCGCAACTACACTATCTTCAGTGTCATAGCCCAATGCTAAAGACTGTTCATCATCTAGCTTTTTATAAATGTAACCAGGACCAATTTCAGCACTTAAAAATGTTCTACCCGTATCGATAAATTTATGACCATAACCGGCTGAACCAATTGCTTTATAATCAAAACCAGTAAAAGGATCGGCTTCGTAGTTTGCTGTGATATACATGTAGTTCTTTTCATCAAACTTATAATCACCTTGGATACCAGCATAGTAACGTTTTGCCGTGTTCTCACCAGAGTCTTCTTTATATAAGCCTTCTAGTAAGTAAGCATTTTCCCAGTTACCCAGCTCTTGTTTAAGGCCAAGACGGGCTTTAAAAGAAGAAGTATCAGTGTTACCCGTTGTTAACGTTGCACCTAACTCAGCTTCACCAGCAAACGTCGCATCACCTTCAACAAAATCAGCACCAGCATGGGCCGCAAATGGCATGGCAAGTGTTACAGCTGCAGCAAGTAGCAGTTTTTTCATGTCATCAAATCCTTTATTTACAATTAATTCAAGTTCACCCCAGTAATCGAACCGAATTCTAACACTTTGGTATCAAAAATGAAAAAACTACTGTGCATTTAATATTTAAACTCCAAATGGCGGTTTTTAAGCAGATAACAAGCTCTTACTTTGCCAGCGGCCACTCCGCCAGCGCCATAACATGGTTAATCCCCTCACCCATTCGTCTATCGCCAAGGCCATCCAAATGCCGACCAAGCCTAAGTCGAGGTAAATACCAAAGAAGTATGCACCAGGCACAGCTATACACCACATAGATATAAGACCAGCAAAAAAGGGGAAGCGTGCATCACCGCTAGCTCTCAGAGCATTAATTACCACTAAGTTGAAGGTTCTCCCTGGCTCCATCAATAAAGTCAGAAGAAATAATTGCCCAACCATAGCGAGAATATCTTGATCATCTGTGAAAAAGGCCACTAACCTTTCCCCCATTAAGGCGGCAAGAATTGCAACAATCGTCGTTAGAACCAGTCCAATTTTGAGTGCTCGATACATTTGTGTCTCAGCAGCTTGGTATTGCTTGGCACCAATCATATGGCCAATCATAATTTCATTGCCAATACCGATAGATAAACCGAACAAAAGAATGAACATACAGACTTGAAAATAAAGCGCTTGCGCTGCAAGGGCTTTATCACCCATCAAACCAACAAAGGCTGTCACCACCATAAATTGCAGCATCCAAGAGATATTTTCCCCTGCCGCAGGTAAGCCAATATGGAATACTTTGGCAAGTAAATGCTTTTTAGGCTTAATAATTTCAGTTATTTTAAGCGGAATTTGGGTGTACTTAACAAATAAATATGCCATCAAAGACATGCCGACGAGTCGACCTACTACGGTACTAATAGCAACGCCAGCGACGCCCATTTGAGGTATACCGAACCAGCCGTATAGCAATAATAAATTGCCCAAGAAGGTAATCACGTTCATTAATAAAGTGACCCACATGGCTTGCTGAGTAAATCCATGGGCACGCATCCCAGCAGCTAAGCACATTGCCATAGCTTCAGGGATCAAACAGATACCAACGATTTGCAAATATAACTTAGCATCGGGAATTAACTCTACCGGTAAGTTCATCAGGTGCAGTATTAGCCCCGCGCCAAAAAATACTCCAAGCGCTGCTGCAACCCCAACCATTAAATTAAACCCAATAGAGGAATAAACAACATCGCGGGCTGTTGATCGATTTTTAGCCCCCAAATATTGGGTAATGACCACACTCGCGCCAATACTGACAAAACTAAATAAGGTAATGGATAACTCAAAGACCATATTACCAACAGATAACGCTGCCACCCCTTGATAGGAAACACGGCTAATCATTAACGTATTTAACGCTGCGGTTAAAAAATGTAGCGCAAAATCGAAAAATAATGGCCAAGTCAACGCGAATAATGAGAGTGGTTTGTCTGATTTTACGTGCATGTTAGTACTTCAGTAATGGTTAAAGGTGAGCATATTCCATGACAAGGTTAACGACTCAAAATGACAGTTAATATGTCTCTAATTAAGCTGAGTCAGTTTTATTCCATTTTTAAGGGCGGGGATAATGCGTTATAAACGCCTTTGATACAAGTTGTTTCATCAAAATTTGGCCATAAAAAAACCAGCGTTGACCGCTGGTTTTTTGAAGCTTTATTAATCAATTAGTTAACTGATAAGTGTTGTTACTTTCACATATAACTAAAGACTCATGTAACTAAATACTCATATAACTAAAGACTCTTGTAAAAGTCAGCCATTAGTTAATTTGAGGATTAAGTTCACCTGACTGATACGCTTTATACATTGCTTGTAGTGACTTAGGCTTGATCTTAGAGCCCATGCCAGCACAACCAAATGCTTCGTAACGTGTTGTACAGATATCAGCCATTGCTTCCATAGATGCTTTTAAGAATTTACGTGGATCAAATTCTGATGGATTTTCAGCAAGGAATTTACGTACTGCACCCGTTGAGGCTAAACGTAGATCAGTATCGATATTCACTTTACGCACACCGTGCTTAATACCTTCAACGATTTCTTCTAACGGCACACCGTAAGTTTCAGGGATCGCGCCGCCGTACTGGTTAATCACTTCTAACCACTCTTGCGGTACAGAAGAAGAACCGTGCATAACTAAGTGAGTATTAGGAATGCGAGCGTGGATTTCTTTAATACGGTCAATACGCAACACATCACCAGTAGGACGTTGGCTGAACTTGTAAGCACCATGGCTGGTACCAATTGCAATAGCCAATGCATCAACATGAGTATCAGCAACAAAACGTGCAGCTTCTTCTGGCGTAGTTAGCATTTGATCCATTGTTAGGATACCCGCAGCGCCAATGCCATCTTCTTCGCCAGCTTCACCGGTTTCAAGGCTACCTAAACAACCAATTTCACCTTCAACAGACACACCACAAGCGTGTGCAAAAGCCACTGTACGACGAGTAACATCAACGTTATATTCGTATGATGCAGGTGTCTTACCATCAGCCATCAAAGAACCGTCCATCATCACTGAAGACATACCTAATTGGATAGAACGCTGACAAATATCAGGATCGGTACCATGGTCTTGGTGAATACATACTGGAATATCTGGATATTGCTCAAGAGCAGCAGCCATCAAGTACTTAAGAAACTGAGGACGAGCGTACTTACGTGCGCCAGCTGATGCCTGAACAATCACAGGGCTGTCAGTTGCTTCAGCAGCTTGCATAATTGCACGCATTTGCTCAAGGTTGTTTACGTTGAATGCTGGAACACCGTAATCGTGTTCTGCAGCATGGTCTAACATTTGACGTAGAGATATTAAGGCCATTTTTTACTCCAAAAATAGGGTGATGTCTCACCTAGGTCGCTATCGCTTTGGATTGATTTTTATACCCTATGACACTTCAAAGCCAGGTTAACTATCCGTAAATAGCCAACGTTTCAATAAAGAACACGGGCGGTTTTTTTTCTAATAATTATATTTTTCTTACTGCAATCTTTCCGTTTTAGCCCGTCAGCCATAGTGCCAACTCTTTGGTTAGCATCTAAGTGACGAAATGGCTAAAACGTTTTTTATACTTGCTGTTAAGCACCACGCTGTTCAAGCATGGTTACTGCAGGTAATTCTTTTCCTTCAAGGAACTCAAGGAAAGCACCACCACCTGTAGAGATATAAGAGACTTTATCAGCAATATCATATTTATCTACTGCTGCTAATGTATCGCCACCACCTGCAATAGAGAATGCACTCGAATCGGCAATCGCCTGCGCGATACGTTTAGTACCTTCGCCAAATTGGTCAAATTCGAATACGCCAACTGGGCCATTCCACACAACAGTGCCTGCTGCTTCAATAATTTTAGCTAATGCTTCTGCGCTATCAGGGCCGATATCAAAAATCATATCAGTATCAGATACATCACTAACAGATTTTAATGTAGCTTCAGCTGTTGCGCTAAATTCACTCGCTACAACAACATCAGTCGGTACAGGGATATCGCCGCCACGGCTTTGTGCGTTTGCAACTAAACGTTTAGCTTCATCCACTAAATCAGCTTCAAATAATGACTTACCCACTTGGTGGCCAGCTGCCGCGACGAATGTGTTCGCAATTCCGCCACCGACAACTAACTGATCAACCTTAGTTGATAAGCTTTCAAGAACGGTCAATTTTGTTGATACTTTTGAACCACCTACAATAGCAACCATTGGACGGGCTGGATTATCTAATGCTTTACCCAGAGCAGATAACTCGCCCGCTAGAAGTGGGCCAGCACAAGCTACTGATGCATGAAGTCCAACGCCATGAGTCGATGCTTGCGCACGATGCGCTGTACCAAATGCATCCATTACGTAGACATCACATAATGCCGCTAGTTTTTTAGCTAAAGCTTCATCGTTTTTCTTTTCGCCGACGTTAAAACGTACGTTTTCGAATACTACGACTTCACCAACTTTAGCTTCAACACCATCAAGGTAATCTGACGCTAAACTTACAGGGCAATCAAGTGCTTCATTTAAGTAGTTCACCACTGGCTGCATAGAAAACTCAGGGTTAAACTCGCCTTCAGTTGGACGACCTAAATGTGACATCACCATCACAGCTGCACCTTTTTCAAGCGCTAGCTTAATTGTTGGTAAAGCAGCACGTAGACGAGCATCACTAGTTACAACACCATCACTGACAGGTACGTTTAGATCTTCACGAATAAGCACACGCTTATTGGTTAAATCTAACTCACTCATATTGATAATAGCCATTAGACTTTCCTTATAATTTAAAAACAAAACTGCTTTTGCTACTGAGCGCTTTACCCACAGAGATAAAGCGCTCAATAACAATAAAATTAGTTATCTGTTTGCTTAGCTAATATCATTGCTAAGCTGGTGTCGAGCATTCGATTTGCAAAACCCCATTCGTTATCACACCAAAGTAATAACTTGACCAAGTGGCCGTCGCTCACCCGCGTTTGAGTGCCATCAACAATACTGGAGCGCGGGTCGTGGTTAAAATCACACGACACCAATGGCGCATCGGTATAGCCTAGCACCGCATTAAATAATCCGCTGGCTGCATGCTCTAAAACATGGTTTATCTTGGCAATATCTACTCGCTCATTCAATGTCACCGATAAATCAATTGCGGTGACATTAATAGTGGGCACTCGCACTGAAATCGCTTCAAACTTGTCTTTCATGTGCGGCAAAATTCTTTCAATGCCGCGAGCAAGTTTTGTATCTACTGGGATGATGGATTGACCCGCTGCACGTGTTCTGCGTAAATCGTCATGATACGCATCAATAACTTGTTGATCATTCATCGATGAATGGATAGTCGTTATTGCGCCGCTTTTCACCCCGAAGTGATTATCTAGCACATCAATGACAGGCACAATACAGTTGGTGGTACATGACGCATTTGAAACAACTGTATGGTCAGCTTTGAGTAAATCATCATTGACACCAAATACAATAGTGGCATCAACATCAGCAGAAGAAGGGTGACTAATCAGGACTTGTTTGGCACCGGCTTTTATATGCGCTTCGCATTCTGCTCGATCGCCTAAACTACCACTGCATTCATAAACGATATCAATATCGAGATCTGACCAAGGCAGTAAATTCGCGTCAGGCTGATGGAACAATTGAATCACATCATCGCCGATGACGAGCTGTTCATCTTTTAACTTAACCGTATTTTGAAAACGGCCATGAGTCGTATCATATTGAGTGAGGTGACTGATTGCGGCAGGTTTGGCAAGTTCATTAATTGCCACGATCTGGATTTCTTGACGTTTACCCGACTCGTATAGTGCACGGAGGATAGAACGACCTATACGGCCATAACCATTGATAGCGACTCGGATCATTGAGGGTTAAGCTTCCTCTTAACAGTACTCAGTAAAAAGCAGATAATAAAACGGCCTGCAAGTGATTGCAGGCCGCATTATACAGACTTAAAGGGTAAAAGTTTACCCTTATTATTTAACTGTATATTGGTTAAACCAGAGCATTCACTGTGTTAACCACGTTTTCAACGGTAAAGCCGAAGTGCTTCAATAAATCGCCGCCAGGTGCAGACTCACCAAACGTAGACATACCGACTACAGCGCCGTTAAAACCAACATATTTGTGCCAGTAATCAACATGCGCAGCTTCAATAGCAACACGTTTCAGTACGCCAGCAGGTAATACTGATTCTTTATAAGCTGCATCTTGCTTATCAAATACGTTAGTAGATGGCATAGAAACAACGCGAACTTTTTGACCTTTTTCAGTCAATGCTGCAGCAGAATCAAGTGCTAGCTGCACTTCACTACCTGTAGCAATTAGAATCACTTCAGCAGTACCTTCACAATCAGACAGTACATAACCACCTTTAGCAACATTAGCTAATTGCTCAGCTGTACGTGCTTGTGCCTTAAGGCCTTGGCGACTAAAGATAAGTGAAGTAGGCGCTTTACGGTTTTCAATAGCAGACTTCCAAGATACAGCAGTTTCCGCCGCATCACATGGGCGCCATACAGTCATGTTTGGCGTCATACGTAAGTTAGCAAGTTGTTCTACTGGTTGGTGAGTTGGTCCATCTTCACCTTGACCAATTGAATCATGGGTATAAACGAACACGTTTTGAATGCCCATTAATGCTGACATACGTACTGCATTGCGAGCGTATTCCATAAACATCATGAACGTCGCGCCGTAGTTAATGAAACCACCATGCAAAGAAGCACCATTCATAATGCCACTCATACCGAACTCACGCACACCGTAGTAGATGTAGTTGCCCGCAGGATCGTCTTGAATACCTTTTGAACCAGACCAAAGAGTCAGGTTTGAACCCGCTAAGTCAGCAGAGCCACCTAACAGTTCAGGTAACATTTCGCCGAAGAAACCGATGGCGTTTTGTGAAGCTTTGCGACTTGCAATGCCTTCTGCTTTATCTTGGCATTCTTGAATAAATGCGTTGGCTTTTTCTTCAAATTCTGCAGGAAGCTCGCCTGTGATAACACGACGTTTGTATTCAGCTGCTAGCTCAGGGAAAGCGGCAGTATAAGCTGCAAATTTCTCGTTCCAGCTTGCTTCGTTTGAAGCGCCAGAATCTTTTGCATCCCAACCTTCATAAACAGTTTCAGGGATTTCAAATGCACCGTGATCCCAACCAAGGAATTCACGTGCTGCAGCGATTTCAGCATCACCCAGTGGTGCGCCGTGACAATCATGACTACCTGACTTATTTGGCGAACCAAAACCAATGGTCGTTTTACAACAAATCATTGTTGGCTTATCAGTAACAGACTTCGCTTCTTCAATAGCTGCGCGGATTGCATCACTATCGTGTCCATCAACGTCTGCGATAACGTGCCAGCCGTATGATTCAAAACGTTTAGGCGTGTCATCGGTGAACCAGCCTTCAACATGACCATCAATAGAAATACCATTGTCATCCCAGAAAGCCACAAGCTTACCAAGACCTAAAGTACCTGCTAATGAACATGCTTCATGAGAAATACCTTCCATCAAACAGCCATCACCTAAGAAACAGTAAGTGAAGTGGTCAACGATATCGTGACCAGGTTGATTAAACTGAGCAGCCAAGGTTTTTTCAGCAATCGCCATACCGACAGCGTTACTGATACCAGCGCCTAATGGGCCCGTTGTAGTTTCAACACCTGGCGTATAACCATATTCAGGATGACCAGGGGTTTTAGAATGAAGCTGACGGAAGTTCTTCAATTCTTCAATAGGTAATGCATAACCTGTTAAATGCAGTAAAGAGTAGATAAGCATTGAACCATGGCCATTTGATAATACAAAACGGTCACGATCAACCCATTCTGGGTTGTTTGGGTTGTGCTTAAGGAAGTCATTCCATAGCACTTCAGCGATGTCAGCCATCCCCATTGGTGCACCTGGGTGGCCAGAATTGGCTTTTTGAACAGCATCCATGGTTAATGCACGGATTGCGTTAGCGAGTTCTTTACGAGATGACATGCTCTCTCCTGCTTGTTGATGATGAGGTCTAGCGGGCAATTGTGGGGACATATTTTCCCCTACTCAGCGATGGGACGCAAATTATTATTAGATATAAGTCGCAATTTTTTGCATCTGACTACCAAGCCCCAGCTAAATAAGATATTAAACGGCTTAAATTTATATCATGTTAACGCTAACATTTATATAGCTTTTTACACCCATCCTCAACATTCCATTAAAGAATGCCTGATCCAAAATCACCGTTCTGCGTACTAAACGATGTGAATATTTATTGCCAATAAACGTATTAAAACAGTCAAAATTAATAATACTCAACTAAAATAATTGTTCTATTACCGCCCATTTAAACCTTAAGGTTGGAGCTAAAAAGTTAAATAACTGCATAAATTTCATAAGATTAATTTATTGATATCTAAAACAGTCAAAAATGGATTTTTATAAATATTTGAATGATTGCACAATTATTAACTTATATTAGTTCTAAGGGGTGTTATCCAATCCGATTTGAATTATTATAGACGTCTAGATGTAGATGCTTCTACACGTTCAAATTCCAAAAGACGAGATTTACCAACTATGGCAAACCACTTGTTCACCTCTGAGTCAGTCTCAGAAGGTCATCCAGATAAAATCGCCGATCAGATTTCTGATGCGGTATTAGACGCAATTTTAGAGCAAGACCCTAAAGCACGCGTTGCTTGTGAAACTTACGTTAAAACCGGTATGGTTTTAGTCGGCGGTGAAGTCACAACTTCTGCTTGGGTTGATATCGAAGAAATCACACGTAAAACAGTACGTGAAATTGGTTACACCCATTCAGATATGGGTTTTGATGCTGATTCTTGTGCGATTTTAAATGCCATTGGTAAACAGTCTCCAGACATTAACCAAGGTGTTGACCGTAGCGATCCAGCTGAACAAGGCGCGGGTGACCAAGGTCTTATGTTTGGTTACGCGAGTAACGAAACCGACGTATTAATGCCTGCACCGATTACTTACGCACACAAATTAGTGAAGCGTCAGTCTGAAGTGCGTAAAGATGGTACTTTACCTTGGTTACGTCCTGATGCGAAAAGCCAAGTCACTTTTGCTTATGAAAATGGCAAAATCAAAGGCATCGATGCTATCGTGCTTTCGACTCAACATCGTGAAGATGTGACCCAAGAAGACTTGATTGAAGGCGTGATGGAAACCATCATTAAGCCTGTTTTACCATCTCAGTGGTTAAACAAAGACACTAAATACTTCATCAACCCAACTGGTCGTTTCGTTATTGGCGGACCGGTAGGTGATTGTGGTTTAACAGGCCGTAAAATCATCGTAGATACCTACGGCGGTATGGCTCGTCACGGTGGTGGTGCTTTCTCTGGTAAAGACCCATCAAAAGTTGACCGTAGTGCTGCATATGCTGCGCGTTACGTTGCTAAAAATATCGTTGCTGCAGGTCTTGCCGACCGCTGTGAAATCCAAGTGTCTTATGCAATTGGTGTTGCAGAGCCAACATCTATCAGCATTGAAACATTTGGTACTGGTAAAGTATCTGAAGATGTATTGATTAAGCTTGTACGTCAGCACTTTGAGCTACGTCCATACGGCTTAACAGCAATGCTAGACCTTGCACGTCCTATCTACCAAGGAACAGCTGCATACGGTCACTTCGGTCGTGAAGAGTTCCCTTGGGAAGCAACTGATAAAGCTGAAATCTTACGCGCTGATGCAGGTCTATAAGTTTTAAACTTATTGACTGCTGATGCCAAGTAAATTGTTTACGCTAAGTTAAGCAATAAAAAAACCGTCAATTGACGGTTTTTTTGTGCCTTTAATTTATCTCACTTGATATCTAGAGTTCAAAATAACTATGTACAGTGCAATATAGATAACTATTGGCAGTGCAAGATAGATATGTACACTACAGGCTAGGTGAAAGTACGATAGAAAAGATAAATGATAATCGCGCCCACAGTTAACACCGACGGATAAAAGGTCAAGCTAAAGCCGATAGATCTTGCCCCCGCCCCTTTATCATAACCGCGCATAAACAATATTCGGCCGATAAAAAATAATACCGAAATTAATCCAATTAACGACATATAGTCAGCGGGCATAATGAAAGCCCATAAGAAATACACACTCATCACAATACAAAATTGTTCTAAGGTATTTTGCAGAACACTTTGCAAGCGCCTAACTCGCTCTGATTGCTCATAATAACTGCTACCATCAATATCTTTCGCACTGAAAAATCGATGCTTAGCAACACGCCCCACAGCAATGATTAAGCTTAACGTTGGTAAAATCATCCCATAGGCATAAATAACCAACCTTTCAATTAATGATTGTGGCTCACTATATTCAAAAGGGTTTGCTAGTGCGCCATAAATCACCACAGCAAAAGACACAAGCATCCCTATCACAATACCTTGAGTGACATCACGTTGCTTACTGGTAAGTTTATTGGTAATTGAAATTGGCATTATCTCTCCCTGTCATTAATGCTCAACTGCTAAAAAAATGACCTCGATGATCCCTCATTAATATGGTCATATACCGATATTCGCACTCCTACTGGAGCATCACTAATTCAAAATTTATCGATTTAGCTGCACTTTGTCTCTTGTTAAACTATAGTCATTACCCGCCATTCTGCCGATGGCATCCAACATTTCACTGTCGATTTTAAAGTCAGTAACAGCATCATCGCGCACGTGAATGGCAACCACATCACCTAGCACTAAATGGCCTGACATAGGAGCCTGCCCTAAATCTACAATTTGATTTAGTCTACATTCAAAACTGACAATCGCTTGCTTCACTCTATGCGGAGCGACTATCGATGAAGCCAGTTTCTCAACACTTGCATATTCAAACTCATCTTCAGTTGCGGGGATTTGATGGCAGGTTTGATTCATCACCGCTAAATCTGAATAGCTGACACTATTAATCACAAATTCTTGCAGTTCACGAATATTGACTAAAGTGTCTTTCTCAGCCCCTTTATCTGTGCTCATAGGGTTAAAACACAAGACTGGTGGATTAGCACTTGCTACAGTAAAAAATGAAAAAGGTGCTAAATTATTGACCCCTGATTTTGATACTGTTGAAACCCAAGCAATGGGTCTTGGGCTGACACCACCAATAAGCAATTTATAAACTTGTTGCGGTGTTAATGATTCTGGCAAAAATTCCATTTATGTCTCAAGTTGTTCTAAACATCAACTTAGCTAATTGAGCTCGGGTAAACTGATGAAAATCATATGCTAAATAAGTTACTTACTAAGCTATCACCCTATAATTGTTCAAACAAGCCCAAATCTTCCCACTCAAAATAAAACAAGTCATTAACATAATTTATCAGTAAAACTGAGCATATTATGCTCAACATTTAACGCGCAGAAGGTAGTGATGTTATTGAACGAGGGCTAGATCATTGAAATTTAGCTATTCATATCAGCTAAACTGATGATTTGTTATGATGGCGAAACACAAAACTCAGATTACTTATAAAAATTGACAGGATCATTGTGCCCATGCCTGAGTGGTTTTCCCCTCCAGCGTTTCTGCTCACTCATAAGCAGAAGCCTAAACACAACCTTGAAAAAAGCCATGAACAAAATCATGAACAAACTCCCAAACAAGACAATAACCAGATTTTACTCGCCCAAATGCAGTGGTCTGAGATAAAACTTTTTTATCGCCAACATTTAAGTTACTCAAAACCCAGTATTAACGATCGCATAGCACTCATAAGAAATCGCAGTACAAAAGGTGCTTATCGCAAACTGCAAAATAATAGCGTAATAGATGCTGGCTTGAGTGGAGCTCTAAGTGATGTTCTAAGTGATGTTCTAAGTGATGCTCTAAGTGATGATTTGAGTGATGATTTGAGTGATGATTTAAGTGATGATTTGAGTGATGATTTGAGTGATGATTTATCTGAATTGAATCAAGGCATAAACATAGAGGTTGAAGCCAATGATTCATTGGGTTCACTGGGTGAAATTGAAGCCAGCATTCGAATTAAACCTATCGGCAAGTGTCAATTGGTCACTGGTTTAGTCGTCGCACAAATTGCACGAGGACAAGGGTTTGCTCATCAATTACTGGAATATATAAAACCTGAATTATTACTCGAACAAGCTTATGTTTTTGCAATTCCCGAACTTGAATCATTTTATCAAGCTTATGGTTTTATCGTTTGCCACAAACCTGATAATGATATCCAACAATTATTTCTTAAGTACCAACAGCCAGATAGACCCTTAATTCTGATGAAGCTTGTTTCAAAATAAGGCGTTCAATTAGCATTTAAACTTAACGACCTGATTAACAATGATCGAAGTGTGAAGTTTCAACGCACATAAATGAAATCTGCTGCAGACTAAGAATAGGCACATTAACCGACTTGCCTGAAGATAAATCAATAGGTTCAGCATCTGTTGCTATCAGTTTTATGGCCTCTTCATAACCATTTGTGCGGCCACACACAATATTACCAAACTCAGTTTCAACAATATAATATGGCTTCAAGTTGAGTGGTGACTTGCCCTCAGCGCTTGAACTGCTTTTGTCCTCCACTTGTGAAATGAAGAGTTGAGGGTTAAGTTCAATTTCAAAGGCTGAATAATGCTTTTCCAAAGCAGCCAAAACACCAACCACAATTTTTAGGTTTTCAAACGCTGCCAATCTTAAATGCAGATAAGGTTGAAATACTTGTTCAAAGGTTATCGATTCAGAATGTGCCATAACGGGATTACTCAATTTAATAGATTAATAAAAAGATTAGAGTGATTAGGGCTAGTTTTTCATCACTAACAAATAGTAATCACGTTGTTGAAAGCTGAAGTAATCCACGACTTCCATTGGCGATTTCTTAGTGTGCGCGGCAAAGGAGAGCGCATTTTCTTCAGCAATAAATGTCACCATAAAGCTGTATTTGGCTGAAACTTTACGTTTAAGTTGTTGCACTAATTGCTCAAAGATACCCTGACCACGATAATTGGGATGTATCCATATTGGTCCATACTGGCAGCTATTGTTTGAGCTTAGTCGACTAAAGCCCACTTCAATATCATTCATTTTGCGTAGTACGTGGGCATAAATCCCCCAAGCTTGAAACCATGACCATGGACCCGCAATGACGTAACCAATAATAGCTGTGACAACATTTTCATTTTCTGTTGTTTCAGCCAACATAATCCAGCCTTTTTTAATCAACTCACTTATTTGTATTTTAGAAAAACACTGACCAGACATCACGTCTGCAGAAGAAGATAATTCATCATTCATATACTGCTTTTCAAGCTGAGCAATAGCATTAGCATCAGCTTCATTTGCTAATCGGTATTTGATATTCATTTAGAAGCGTTATCACCATTTTGTTTTTGCGCCCAATCAAATACTAACGCAACAGGGTAAGGTGCCATGATTAATAAGCCAACGCCAATTAAACTGGCAACAAGCAACATGCCGCTGACTTCGTTGGCGAAGTCAGTAAAAAGGTACAAGCTCGCACCTATGCCAACAGACAATAACCCAAGCATATGCATCATCTTAAAAATCTTACTCATTAGCGCAACTCTTATTAAGAAATAAACCGAAAGATAAATTGATTTGAATACCTAAAACAGCAACTTTTATACGTTAAAAGATTAAATCTTGTTGAAAGTGAAAAATAACCGCAAAACACAGTATATACTATGGATATTAATACGTATTAGCATCCTTATTGGAATCAATCCATCATGATAAAACCCATTTTCACTGCTTGTTTGGTTATTTTCGGCCTTAGTGCTTGTCAAAGCAACAGTCATCAAGCTGAAGAAATCAATATAGTAGGTAACTGGCATGTGGAGTCAGCATTATCTGAAGCCGTAATCAATCACAGTCCTGCTGAAATCATTTTCGCCGCTGACGGCAAACTATCAGGTAATAATAGCTGCAATCAGTTTTTTGGTGAGTATGAACAAGAAGAAAACCAATTAACACTTTTACCAGCAGGTTCAAGCATGATGGCATGCGTTGATGTACTGATGAAGCAAGAACAGCGCGTGATGAAAGCGATGCCACTAGTCACTAACATCACAATATCGAAATCAGGCAAATTATTATTAAAGTCTGATGCGGGTGCTAACTTATTAGTGTTAAGCAAGAAAGAAGATTAAATCTCATGAAAAAAAAGAGTCGTTTCGTCAATTAATCAATGATGAAACGACTCTTTTTTGTTTCTCGAAACGAATAAAACCAGTCAATAGAGCGCTAACTCGTTCGAATATTATCTTCTACTTTCTGCTTCATATCGACCTCAGCGTGTTGAGCAATAATCGCTGATTGCTCCATATCTGCATTGTAATGCTCTACATCAATCTCATCTTCAGAGCGGGCAATAATCGTTGTTGCCACTAAATCACCAGATACGTTAACCACTGTTCGCGCCATATCTAACACGCGATCGATACCGGCAATAATCGCTACACCTTCTAGCGGTAAACCAACTGTGGTTAATACTAATGTTAACATCACAAGACCCGCACCAGGTACGCCAGCGGTACCTATCGACGCAAGCGTTGCGGTTAATATAATGGTGATGTAATCAACCCAAGTTAAATCAATACCAAATGCTTGAGCGACGAACAATGCCGTTACACCTTGATAAAGTGCGGTGCCATCCATGTTAATTGTCGTACCAAGCGGTAATACGAAACTTGAAATCTTCTTGTTAATCCCTAAGTTTTCGCTAGCACATTTCATACTTACAGGTAATGTGCCCGCAGAGCTTGAAGTGGTAAATGCCACCGCCATTGCATTGCCGATGCCTTTGAAAAATTGAATCGGATTCAGTTTACCGAATGCACTTAACACTAGGCTGTAGAAACCTAAGATATGCAAAGCACAACCAACATAAACGGCAATAATCACTTTAATTAATGGCAGTAACATATCAAGGCCATACTCACCAGCAACCCATGCCATCAAGCCAAAGACGCCATAAGGAGCAAGCTTCATGACAAGATCAGTTAGCTTGAACATGGCCTCAGCTAAACTTTCAAATACTCGAATAGCGGGCTTACCGTGATCGCCTATCAATACCAGTGAAATACCCAAAGCAACTGCAAATACAATCACCTGTAAAATCTGACCACTTGCCAGCGCAGCTACAGGGTTAGTGGGTACGATATTAATCAAGGTGTCCATTAAGGTGGGCACTTCTTTCACTTCATTAATGATCTCACTAGTTTGTAAACCAAGTCCGGCTCCCGGCTGCATGATATTGCCAACCAATAAGCCAATGCTGATAGCAATAGAGGTTGTACCTAAATAAAATGCAAAGGATTTAAAACCAATTCGCCCCATCTTGGCGGTATCTTGCATCGAGGTAACCCCGACAATTAACGAACAAAATACTAGCGGCACAATGAGCATTTTAATGGTGTTAACAAATAAAGTACCAATCGGCTTAAGATAGCTTGCATCTTCGCCTAAGCTGACCCCAGCAATAATACCTAACACCATCCCGATAAGAATTTGTAACCATAACGGAACTGACATCCAGCGAGACCAAACTCGACTTGGCAGTGACGGAGCATGTTTTGACATGATGTAAACCTTGCAGATTGAGTAAGTGAGTTGTAATAATTTCGCGCCGAACGGCATATTGAGTTGATTTATGGCAATAATCAGCAGAATCGGCGCGGCATACTAGCACGACAATTACAATCAGATGGGTGATCTATATCATCTTACGCATCGCTAAAGTTTAATAAATAGCATTAAGCCTCGAAAATACACTCAACTCGCTCTTTTCCTACTTTTATAGGATAAAGCGCCGCAGGTGGGCGCTCTCTTTCAATCAAGTAACTCCAATAGTCATCATCAAAGCCAGCAAAAAGATTATCTTGCTCCCCACGCGCTTTTAATATTAGCCACCACCACACAATGGCCCATAATCCAAAAGTCATTAAGGTCAATGTAAAGTGCAGCACATGGTTAATTACCGGCTGTGAATTAGGAGTAGCTGCAAGATATGAAGCCTGCAATTGCTCGTTAATGGCGTAACTAATACGATTAGGATGCGCAAAGTAGCGGTATACTCTGAATTGATATTTTGATTTATTCATAGCATTCTCTCAAACCATACAAGATGAGTATTAAGCATAGCAGCTTAGACTTTAGTCGAATAAAAATGTCGTAAAAATATGCAACTCTTTCGCATCAAGGAGCCACAATGAAAATAAGAAAAGGCCAACTATCAGATTTAGCAGCATTAGTTGAATTTAACCAAGCCATGGCAATGGAGACAGAAAACTTGTCATTAGACAATGCACTGCTTACCAAGGGCGTTGACACTATGCTTAACAGCCCTGAAAAGGGTTTCTATTTAGTGGCCGAAATAGAGGGAGAAATTGCAGGTTCTTTAATGGTGACACTTGAGTGGAGTGACTGGCGCGCAACTAATTACTGTTGGATTCAGAGTGTTTATATTCGTCCACAAAATCGTCGCCAAGGGATCTATGCCAAGCTTTATCAAACTGTAAAAACCAAGGCTGCTGAAATGGGTGGCGCAGCAAGTTTCAGATTATATGTGGAGCACGATAATCTAGCTGCGCAGAAAACCTATGAATCATTAGGTATGGAGCAAAGCCACTACCTGATGTACGAAGAGCTTGCTGAAGGCTCAAAGGCATAACGTACAGCGAATAGAAATAACGCAATGAAGTGGACAATCTCGTAAACAAAAAAGGCTTTCATTTGAAAGCCTTTTTATTATTTAGAACACTAAACGAAGCAGATAAAACGGCACACATTTACGCACACAAATTAACCACTTTAATCGCTAAGCCGCCTTGGCTGGTTTCACGATATTTAACATGCATATCTTTACCGGTTTCATACATGGTAGCAATCACCTTGTCTAAGCTCACTCTCGGTTCTGAATTACGACGAAGCGCCATACGCGATGAGTTTATCGCTTTAACAGATGCAATAGCATTACGTTCAATACAAGGTACTTGAACTTGGCCTGCAACCGGATCGCAAGTTAGCCCCAAGTTATGCTCCATACCAATTTCGGCAGCCATACACACTTGTGCAGGTGAGCCGCCCATCAGTTCAGCTAAACCAGCTGCAGCCATTGAACATGCAACGCCCACTTCGCCTTGACAACCAACTTCAGCGCCAGAAATCGATGCATTGCGTTTATAAAGCGAGCCTACTGCAGCAGCGGCTAAAAAGTAACGGCTGCATTCTTTGGGTCCAACTTTTTGGATAAACTTGTTGTAGTAAGCCAGTACCGCAGGAATGATCCCAGCTGCACCATTGGTCGGTGAGGTCACAACCCTGCCACCAGCCGCATTTTCTTCACTGACCGCTAATGCAAATAAATTAACCCAGTCGATGATTTCCATCGGGTCATTGCTCACTTTTTCACTGCGAAGTAACTCTCGATGTAATGCAGGAGCGCGACGTGATACTTTCAAAGGTCCAGCTAAAACGCCTTCAGTATTACAGCCCTTTTCAATGGCATCTTGCATGGTTTTCCACACTAAACTAAAACCTGAATACATGTTTTCTTCGCTGCGAAAACATAATTCATTTTGCTTCATCAAGCCGCTGATGCTTAATCCAGACTGCTGACAATGAGCAACAAGCTCATCGGCAAAGTTGAAGTGAAACGGCACTTCAACACCATTAGAATGACTTTGGTTAAAGTCTTTTTCTTCAACAATAAAGCCGCCACCAATAGAATAGTAGGTGTTGCTATAAACACACTTATCACCACTCCATGCATGTAGCTTCATGCCATTCTCATGCAATGGCAAAGTATCAGGGTGGAATATTAATGCATCATGTGGAAAATCAACGTGGTGAATGGCATCACCAATAATGATTTCTTGGGTTTTCTCTACCTGTGCAATAAAAGGTTCAATGCTTTCAATTTCTACCGTTTCAGGTTCATTACCAGCAAGTCCCATAATAATAGCAATATCAGTATGATGACCTTTACCAGTTAAAGACAATGAGCCGTAAACATCAACGGTAAACTTAGTGATTTGTGTTAGTTGACCTTGCTCGATTAAATCATTAATAAAACAATTCGCCGCTTTCATCGGCCCAACGGTATGAGAACTAGAAGGACCAATACCAATCTTAAAGATTTCAAATGCACTAAACATAAATAAACCTCAATGCTCTACTGGCAAAGCAGCACAGCTTAAAACAAGAAAAAGAGGAGCACAGATTGCACTCCTCGAATAACCACTCACAACTAAAATGAACGGCTTAATACTGTTGATTAAAAGCGATTAGCTCATTAAACCAAATAGAATTGCCGTCATTGCTAACAGACCTGCAATCACAACAAATACGTTGCTGATACGACCACGATACGCTTTCAAAGCAGGCACTTTATGCACAGCATACATTGGCATTAGGTAAAGAATTGCCGCAATAATTGGACCACCTAACGCTTCAATCATGCCTAGAATGCTAGGGTTAATTACCGCAACAATCCAAATGCTGAAGAACATGAAGCCTAAGATGAATTTATTCAATTTTGCATCAGACACTTCTTTATTACTGCTACGTAATTGTTTAGTGATCATGCCTTTTAAGCCTTCAGTCGCACCTAAGTAATGACCAAAGAAAGAAGAGATAATCGCAATGAATGCAATGATAGGACCGAAGTAGCTAACAAAGCCGCTTGAATGAACATTGGCTAAGTAAGACAAAATAGCTAAGTTTTCACTTTTTGCTTCAGCAAGTTGTGCAGGGCTTAAAGACAATACACAAGAGAATACGAAGAGCATGACGAAACCAACAAGCATCATTGACGTGTTACGTAAAATCACGTCGGCTTTTTTGGCTGCATTGTCACCATGTTCACGTTTAAGTGACACTGAGAACTGTGAAATAGCAGGTGAATGGTTAAATGCAAACACCAGTACTGGAATAGTTAACCACACAGTACCAAGGAATTCACCAGCAGAAGGCACAACTTGTAATGCATCTAATTTCCAATCAGGGATCAGGTAGAAAGACATAAATGCAAGAATAGCCACAAGCGGATAAACTAAGAACTGGGTCACTTTCAACATGAATTTTTCACCCGCAACCATTACTGACATCATGCCAATAATCAGTACTGCAGATAAAATAATGCGTGGAGGTGAAGCAAAACCAAGCTGGTTTACGATGAAGCTATCTACCGTGTTAGTGATACCAACACCATAAATAAGCACAATAGGGAAAATAGCAAAGAAATACAGGACAGTAATGGCTTTACCTGCACTGACACCAAAATGCTCTTCAACCACTTGAGTGATATCACTACCAGGGTTTTTAGAAGAACAAACGAAGCGAGATAAACCACGATGAGCGAGGTAAGTCATAGGGCCGATGATGATTGCCATTAACACTAATGGCCAAAACCCACCCATACCAGCATTTATCGGTAAAAATAAAATACCTGCACCAACAGCGGTACCAAACAAACTAAGCATCCAAGTAGTGTCTTGGCGTGACCAGCCTTTTACTGGGGTTTGCTCTTCTTGAGCTGCAACTGCAACATCCTGCGCATTGATTGAATCTCTTTGCATAAAAATGACCTTAAATGAGGTAACTAATTTCACGGCGAAGAATATAGAATTCTAAATAGCGAAATATGATCTAGGTCATTTTTTGGCTCGACTTCCAAAAAATAATAAGCATTTTGCGAGCAAGATAGTCAACTGGTACGATCAGATAACAAAGTCATTAACAATGCTTAATATAAACATTAACAAAAGCACTAATAAAGCAACACCTAAAATAGCTGTAACTCTTATTTTATGTACGCTACAGCCACATTAAGTGATTTTTTATAAGTACGATAATACAGTTAAAATAAATATTATTGAGAATGTATATCCTTAAAAGGTTAACCCGTTCTAAGCGCTAAAATGGCACTTAAGTCAATCGGCTTATCATAGAGGGTAAAATCCGGATTCTTCTTATCGATGGCGTAAATTGACATGCGATCGGCAAGCTCATTACCTTCAATACCGATATGCGCTGCCACGTGAGCAATAGCCATGTTTTCTTTTATGCGATCATATAATTCATGGGCTTGTTGGATCACCTCCAAATTAGCAATATCTCCAGCAACTTTGCGTTTCCAACCTTTTGACTTCCAGCCGTACGCCCAGTTGGTAATACAGTTAATTGAATACTGTGAGTCACTCATTACCTTAACGCTTTGTTGTGCATTAATGCTTTTCTCAGCGACTAACAACGCTTGATATAAAGCATTTAGCTCTGCGCTGTTGTTGGTGCCGTTAGCATTATATAGCCCATACCATAACTCGCTGATTTGGCCTTGACGATAAACCGCCATACCAGAACCTGCTTTACCTGGGTTTGGCTCACAGCCGCCATCGGTAAATACGATGGTATCGTGAGTACTTAGATCGACCAGTTTAGTTTTGATCGATTCCACAGCATTACTTTTTACAGGCTTGTTATTACTGGCCGAGCCCGCTTTTGCTGTTGCTTTACCCATACTGCTAGCCGGTGATGCCGCAAATGCCGCTTTCGCTTGTGCCTCTGTAGGAAAAGACTTGTATTTCGCTTGGGGAAATTTATCTACCTGCTTTTTAGTGTAATCCCAACTGGTAAACACGCCCGTTTCTCGGCCTGCCCATACCACATAAAACTTCTTTGCCATGATGACTCTCTATATAAATCAGGTAATATGCTTAATGTGTCCAGTGTATCTTATGGCGCTATTAAAAATAACTCACCAAACAAAAAACTATGTCTGAACCTACTCATCTAGAAATTGAAACCACTATGAAGCAACTCATTATTTCCGTCGGCTCGAAAAACCCAGTTAAAGTTAACGCGGCTAAAGTGGCTTTTAGTCAATATTTTCCAGATCACAACATCATATGTCAGGGTATTCATGCGCCATCTTTAGTCGCAGATCAACCCATGACTGAAGCAGATACAAAACTAGGCGCAATAAACCGAGCCCAATATTGTCAGGCGCAACAGCAAGATGCAGATTTTTATATTGCCATGGAAGGTGGTGTAGATAATTTTGATCACGGACCTGCCACATTTGCCTATATGGCCATTTTGCATAAGCAGCAGTTGTCTGTTGGCCGAAGTGCTTTGTTGCCACTACCACTTAAAGTGTACCAGGCACTCGAACAAGGTGAAGAATTGGGACACGTCATGGATAGGTTATTTAATACCAACAACATTAAACAAAAAGGCGGCGCTATTGGCCTACTCACACAAGGACTGGCTACCCGTGAGAGTATCTATACTCAAGCCATTATTCTGGCTATGGCACCTTTTATCAATGCTGATATATTCAGCAATTAACGCTTTGCCCTCATTCGTCACTTTTTTTTATTGGCAAACATTGCTAACGTCAAACTAACTGCATTCCATAGGAGATATAAATGGAATATCAACGCATTCCGCATTCTAGCCTTGATGTTAGCAAGATATGTTTAGGCACCATGACGTGGGGAGAACAAAACTCCCAAAGTGACGCTTTTGAACAAATGGATTACGCCATTAATCGCGGCGTTAACTTTATTGATACTGCCGAAATGTATCCCGTGCCACCTAATGCTGAAAAACAGGGGGAAACTGAACGCATTATTGGTCATTACCTTTCACAGCGTGATAACCGTGACAATTTAGTCATCGCCACTAAAGTGTCAGCGGCAGGGCCTAAAAGTGACTTTATTCGCCCTAACATGGCACTAGATTGGGTTAATATTCATCAGGCTGTCGATGCCTCACTCGCACGCCTGCAAGTCGACACTATCGATTTATATCAATTGCACTGGCCTAACAGACACTGTAATTTTTTCGGTGAGTTTTTGTATGACCACTTAGATGATGAGCAGCAAACCCCTATTTTAGAAACTCTTGAAGCATTAGCTGAAGTTATTCGTCAAGGAAAAGTGCGCTACATAGGTGTATCCAATGAAACCCCGTGGGGATTAATGCAATACCTACGTTTAGCTGAAAAACATGGCTTACCGCGTATTGTCAGTGTGCAAAATCCTTACAACTTGCTTAATCGTAGCTTTGAATTAGGTATGTCTGAAATCAGTCATCGTGAAGAACTGCCATTACTGGCCTACTCTCCACTCGCATTTGGTGCCTTAACAGGTAAATATGAAAATAACCAATGGCCAGAACAAGCAAGGTTAACCGTCTTTAAACGCTTTGCGAGATATAACGCGACGCCAATGGCACTCGAGGCAACCCAAGCTTACGTCGACTTAGCTCGTGAATTTCATTTAAGCCCAGCTCAAATGTCATTGGCTTTCGTCAATTCGAGACGGTTTGTGGCTTCAAATATTATTGGCGCAACCAACCTTGAGCAACTTAAAGAAAACATAGATAGCCTTGATGTCAGTCTGACACCTGAATTGCTAGCAAGAATAAACCAGCTATCGAACCTTTATCGTATGCCCTGTCCATAAGCTAAAAGCCAGTTAAAGCTATTGTATACTTGCATTAAGCGTCACTTTCTATGAAGATCGTGACGCTTTTCTTTTTTTGGGTTAATGCCCAGTGTGATACTTCATTAATAATGAGCCTGCAATGACCATAGCGTTTGAACATGATGCGATAAGAGCCCAATTTCCTACATTAGCCCAGCAATTGGACGAAAGCCCTCTGTGCTATTTAGATACCGCAGCTACCAGTCAAAAGCCACAATCAGTCATCGATGCTATCAATCACTACTATCAATTCGATAATGCCAATGTTCACCGCGCTGCTCATCAGTTATCCGCCCGTGCGACGAAGCATTATGAAACCGTACGCGAACAAGTAAAAAGTTTTATCAATAGCGCTAAAGCTGAAGAGATCATTTTTACTCACGGCACCACTGAGTCAATCAACATGGTTGCTTATGGTATAAGTCAGCAAATTAGCGCAAATGATATTATTTTGGTGGATAGCGCTGCGCATCACGCCAATATTGTGCCTTGGCAAGAACTCGCTAAACGCACAGGCGCGACAATAAAGCCCATTCCACTGAATGACAATTTATCAATAGATCATTGCGCTTTTGAGCAACTATTAACTCTCTCGCCTAAGCTTGTCGCATTAAGTCATGTCACTAATGCCTTAGGCACAGTCAACGATGTAGCAACCTTAGTACAAAAAGCAAAATCAGCAGGTGCCATAACATTGGTTGACGGCGCACAAGCCATTGCTCATTTTGATATAGATGTTCAACAAATTGATTGCGATTTCTATGTATTCTCAGGTCATAAAATGTATGGCCCAACGGGCGTAGGCATCCTCTATGGCCGTTTCGCGCAACTTGATCAATTAGTGCCTATGCTGACCGGCGGTGAGATGATCAAAACAGTTAGCTTTACGGGTACAACATTTGGCAGTTTGCCTAATAAACTTGAAGCTGGAACACCTGCAATATCAGCAGTCATCGGTTTAGGTGCTGCAATCAGTTTTATCAATAGCCTACCTAAAGCGCAAGTCAGACAACATGAGCAATCTCTGCTGGAGTATTTACAACAGCAACTAACACAATTAGGTGACATCACCCTATATGGCGCAAACGCTAATAATACTGGTGCTGTTGCATTTAATCTTGCTAATGAACACCATCAAGATGTGGGTATCTTGCTAGACCAGCAAGGTATTGCAGTTCGATGCGGGCATCACTGTGCGATGCCATTAATGGAGCTTTTGGCCATAAAAGGTTGCTGTCGAGCATCCATAGGGGTTTACAACAGTAAACAGGATATTGACCAATTCATTGCTGCACTCGTCAATGTCAAAGCATTACTCTTATAATCAAGTAATAGATAGCATTTATGTCATCAAGTAATTGAGAGTATTTATATCATCAAGTAATTAATTGTGTTTGCAGCAATAAGACACCAATAATACCCATGAGTAAACGATCCATTTAAGAGGCTTTCCTTGAATACAAATAGCACATCTGACACCGCAATCTTACAACCTGCAGCAAGCGCTTTTTTACCATTAGATGAGAAAGTCTCACTGGCGGTTATTGCGATTGAAAATGCTAAGAATTGGCAAGATAAATATCGCCAGATCATGTTGGTAGGTAAAGTACTTGCACCATTAGCTGAAGCCTATAAAGTAGAAGCGGCTCAGGTGAAAGGTTGTGAAAGCCAAGCCTGGTTGTATCACCATCAACTTGAGTCAGCACACTTTTTTTGTGCCGACAGCGATTCACGTATAGTTAAGGGTCTTATTGCTATACTGCTAAGTGCAACCCATGGGAAGACCACCAGCGAAATTGCTAATTTCGACTTAGAACAGTATTTCACGCAATTAGGATTAAGTGGTCAACTCAGTCCATCTCGTACCAATGGGTTAACCGCACTAGCCAATGCTATTAAGCAATTTGCCGCAACATAATCAAGTTAACCATGATTACAAGCGTCTAAAAAGGAAACCACATGACAATAAGCGCTTGTAACCAAAGCCGCCGAACACTATTAAAGGGCATAGCAGCAGCCTCTTTACTATGCCCGCTTTACAGCTCATCTGTACTTGCGCAATCCAAAAAACGACTTTATATCGATGGGCTCAGTTTCTTACCCGAAAACCTTGATGATGTCCGCGCCTCAAAACTCGATGCCTACATTTGCGATATTTCAGATATTGAAGCCATTACCCAAGCAGACGGTACCACCAATTATAAGCGCAGTTATAAAGCTTGTATCGCCAGTATTAAAAAGGCAGAAAAAATCGTTAATGATAACCCAACGATTTTAATGCAGGGCTTAAGTGGTCGCGATATCGCCATTGCCCGAGAAGAGCAGCGCACTGCAGTTTACTTTCAAATTCAAGGCGCTGACTGTGTTGAAGACGATAGTTTTGACGATAATGAAGGCGAAAACAGCGAGCATTGGCAGCATTTAAATGAATTCCATCAGCACGGGTTACGTGTTCTACAACTCACCCACCATTATGGCAACCGCTTTGCTGGCGGCGCGCTCGATAATGATGGTACTCAAGGATTAAATAAACCGCTGACAACAGATGGCCAGCAATTAATTAGTGCGCTAAACCAACGTAATATTTTGATTGATGTGAGTCATTCAAGCCCTCAAACAGCACTTGATACCGCAAAAGCCAGCACCATGCCTATTGTGCAAAGCCATGGCGCTGTACGCTCTATTGTGAATAACGCTCGCTGTTCGCCCGATGAAGTCATTCGAGCGATTGCCGATACAGGTGGTGTGTTTGGGGTATTCATGATGAGTTTTTGGCTCACAAATGAGCCTGTACCCACTCTTGATGATTACATTCGTCAACTTGATAGAGTCGCCAGAATTGGTGGCGTAAACGCAGTAGCCATCGCCAATGATTACCCTCTACGAGGTCAAGAGAACTTATTAGCATTAGATAATAACAATGCAGAAGGCGTTAAACAGTATCACGCTTGGTGGCAAAGTTTAGCTGAAAAGAATGTCTTGGGCTTTGAAAGTCTACCGCAACATGTGGTTATTCCTGAACTCAACAATATCGATAGAATGAGCCGTATTGATGATGCGTTAGCAAAAGCGCGCTACAAATCGAGCGATCGAGACCGCTTCTTAGGTGGCAACTGGCAAAGAGTGTTAAATAAAGTACTGGTTTAACCCTAACAAACTCATCGTTATTTTTATAAATAAGGAAACTCGCTAGTCAATCCTAGTAATAGGTAATAAATACATGATTAGCTAGTTTTCATTTTAAATACTTTGTAAGCAGTAAACAAAGTTATTTAACTTTTACCCTTTCGCATTACTCTTTCATCTATTTTTAAACTACACTTATTATATTCTGTACTTAAATTTATTATATACTTAGGGCTTAGATTTTCAGTTTTACTTTAATTAATTTATTTAAACACTTTTACTTAAACCAATTTAATCAAATATAACTAGCGAAAACCAGCATTCATCTTAAACGCTTTTAATGACCCCGATGATTTCTATATTGTGAACATCTTCACCCAATAACAATGGATATATATCAATTGTTAACCGATTCTTAACGAGCCATTCCCACCGCATTGAATTCCACATTGCAGAAGAGGTCTTTCACTTTCCGCAATCGGTATATTTCAATAAAATTTTTTCGACTCCAAATAAAATAAATAAATCTACTACAGAAACCACAAGTGCAATATGTCAAATATAAAAGCATGACATCACTCACACTAAAAACAATCACAACTAGCCCGCTGCATAATTTAAATACAAATTAACTACCGCTAATAAATAAACAATGAAACTAGATCTAGATCAAAAACTATTTAATAACCTGACTTCTCACCCAAATTAATTTACAAAACTGCAGAATTATGAATTTTAATTTTACAAAAAAAAATCAGAATATAATCTAGTTGTACAAAGTAAATATACGTAGAGATTTGTCAGCGATATGAATGATCTATTTTTAAAATTTCTAGTGTCAATTTTCACATTGGGTTTATTAGTGACTAATGCTAATGCACAAGATATGAGAACTGTTCATGGTCAAACCATGGGTAATAAATATAAAGTCACCTGGAAAGAAGACAAAATCACTGCCGCAAAGATGGCGAATATTCGCTCACAAATTGAAGTTCGTTTAGAGACCGTCAAGCAATCCATGTCCACTTGGCGTCAAAACTCTGAAATAAGCCTCATAAATCAAGCCCCAAAAAACACTCCAATTAAAATCAGTGCTGATTTTGAACGCGTCATCATTGAAGCGATTCGTATCGCTGAATTAACTAACAATACTCTGGATGTCACCGTTGGACCTTTGGTGAATCTATGGGGGTTTGGTCCCGATGGGCGCATCCAAGACTTACCATCAGATCAAGCAATCATTGATGCAAAAAAGAGCATTGGCATTCAGCATATCCAGCTAACTAATCACTCATTAACCAAATCAATAGATGGACTTTATATCGACCTCTCATCCATTGCTAAAGGCTATGGCGTTGATGTGATAGCAGAGGTCATGGAGCAAAACAATATTCATAACTATCTTGTCGATATAGGTGGAGAACTGCGCATTAAGGGATTGAGCCTTGATAACCAAGAGTGGACAGTAGGTATCGACAAACCGTTTGCTTATTCAAGCGGGCAAATGGAAATCATTACTCCTGGTAACTCAGCTGTCGCAACATCAGGCGATTACCGCAAGTATTTTGAAAATAATGGCCAGCATTTCTCACATTTAATTGACCCACGATCAGGAAGGCCCGTTTCTCATACCGTCGTCTCAGCGACGGTTATTGAACAATATTCTATGACTGCTGATGCACTGGCTACCGCCTTTATGGTGCTCTCAGTACAAGAATCATTGGCCATTGCCAATGAACACCAAATCCCAATCATGATAATTGAGGATAAGTTTGGAAAGTTGATTACTCACCATTCTGAAAGTTTTAAAAAATACATAAAAAATTAGTTAAAAAAACGATAAATAGGGGAATTTTTAGATGAACAATAAATTTAAATTAAGCGTTCTTTGTATCGCTGTATTAGGCCTAACAGCTTGTAGTGATGATGATACAGATACTTCTGGTCTTGAAAGCCAAATCAAACAACTTGAAAGCCAAAATGCCGAGTTAAATACGCAAAATACTGAGTTAACTTCTACAAATGCATCTTTAGTTGAGGACAATGCCAGTCTAACCACAAAAACAGAAGAACTGCAGACTAAAGCTGTTGGCTATATTTCAACATTCAGCCACCAATGTGCTGAAGAAAATGTCATGTTCGACTATATCGATCCTAATGCGCCAATTGATGAAGAGCCATTAGTCTCTGCTTTTGCTTCTGCAATGGCATCGGATGACTGTATGAGCTGTCATAACTACGAAGGCAGCGATCCAGCTAATGTGCCACATGGTGACTACGGTACATGTAGCAACTGTCATGAAAATCCACATGATGAAACACCACCTGTCGATCCTGGTAATCCACAAGATCCAACATTCCCTCAACCAGAAGGTGATGGCAGTAAAGTTGATGGTAAGACTGGTGCCTCAGGTTCTTTCTATTACAACGATGGCTCATTCTTAAATGCAGATTACTTAGCGCAGCGTTTAAATGGCAGCATTTACAATTATGAGTGGAAAGAAGTTTCTGATGGAACGGGTGCAAAAACGTTAAAAACAGCTTGTGGCTTACAAAACCGCGAGTACATGGCAGACATGTTCCCGAATGATGGCAAAGAATACCAGTTAAGTGCAATCAAAAACCAAATGGGCGCTAAGCTAGTTTCGACAGTAAACAAATTTACAGATGATGAGACAGCTGAAGAAGTTGAAACGCCAAACATTGCTATCTTTGGCTATGGCATGAAACAAGAAGAAGACGGTCATTACTATGTTTCCATGAGCATTGGTAAAAACAATACTTGTTATAACGTCATCAATGAAGGTGAAGCTAGCTTATCATATTACGAGTACTCTCCAATGCTTTCAGCTAAGTTTGAGCGCAACATGGGAGCCCGTATTTTAGGTACCGTTGACTTCAAACGCACAGCATTGAAAGCACCAGACTGGGTGACAGAAGTACCAGGTCTTGGAGCTGGAGAAGACTTCACGCCTGCTGATGTTGATTGGACTACTGTTGGTGCATGTTCATTAGTCATCAAAGTAGATGGCATTATTCCATTAGGATAACGCCTACCCTTTTGTCAAACTAAGATAATGCCAAAGCGCTTCTAGACTCCCATAGAAGCGCTTTTTTATCTCTACAGTAAGAATAGTGCAGATAATTCAACGTTAATACAGCTTTAAGCCTTCACTAACAAACATAAAAAAAAGGAAGGTATATACCTTCCTTTTACTCGTTAAAATCACTTTATAGCAATAAAAACAACTTACACTTTAAAGATTAACCCTTTAAAAGTGCGTTAACTCGTTGACCATAATCTGCGTCTGCTTGAGTAAAGTGCGCAACCATTTTCTGTTGTACATCTGCAGTCACTTGACTCAACGTTCCAGCAATAGTTTCAACTAAACGTTGCTTCTCTTCTTCACTGAAAATACGGTACAGGTTACCCGCTTGCGTATAATCATCTTGGTCGTAACGGCTATATCTGTCAGCTTCGCCATCAAGTCTTAACGGTGGCTCTGCAAATTGACTCGTATCTTTAAGGCCACCATCTACCGTATTAGGGCCATAGTTTGCGCTTGAATCAGCACCGGTTTGCGAGCCATTGTAAGGACATTGAGTCCCAGCCATTGCACCAGCACGTTGATGATGATTGGCTTTAGCTGCGTGCGGACAGTTCACAGGTAACTGATTGTAGTTAGTCCCGATACGGTAACGCTGAGCATCTGCATACGAGAACAAACGTGCTTGAAGCATTTTATCTGGCGATGCGCCCACACCTGGTACAAAGTTACTTGGTGCTAAGGCAACTTGCTCAACTTCAGCAAAATAGTTTTCAGGCATGCGGTTTAACTCAAGTTCACCAATTTCAATCAGTGGGTAATCAGAATGCGGCCAAACTTTAGTTAAATCAAATGGGTTGATAGCATACGTATTCGCTTCTGCTTCAGGCATAATTTGCACATTCACAGTCCATTTAGGAAAATTACTATCCGCAATGGCTGCAACCATGTCGCGTTGTGATGAATCAGGATCAATGCCTTTTAGCACGTCGGCTTGTTCACCAGTTAAGTTCACTACACCTTGCTGTGATTTAAAATGGAACTTAACCCAGAAACGTTCACCTTTTGCATTCCAGAAAGAGAATGTATGCGAACCGTAACCATGCATTTGACGATAGTTAGCTGGGATACCACGGTCTGACATTAAAATTGTCACTTGATGCATGGCTTCAGGGTTTAATGACCAGAAATCCCACATCGCTTGAGGATCTTTTAAATTGGTTTGCGGGTTGCGCTTTTGAGTATGAATGAAATCAGGGAACTTGATCCCGTCTCTTAAAAAGAAAGTCGGTGTATTATTACCAACAATGTCATGGTTACCCTGCTTGGTATAAAAACGCAGACCAAAACCACGAGGATCACGCTCAGCATCTGCGCTACCCATTTCTCCACCTACTGTAGAGAAACGAATAAACGTCTCAGTCTCTTTACCTACGCCGTTAAAATGTTCTGCAATGGTGTAATCACTAAGATCTTTGGTTAAGGTAAATTTACCGTAAACACCTGTACCTTTTGCATGTACGATACGCTCAGGGATCCTTTCGCGGTTAAAATGAGCAAGCTTTTCAATTAAATGCCAATCTTGCAGTAATAGCGGCCCGCGTTCACCAGCAGACAGAGAGTTTTGATCGTCGGCAATTGGAGCGCCATTCTGGCTTGTTATGTAGTTATTGTTCATTTTATTTACCTTTAAATTATTCAGCTAGTAACCATTGTTCAATTAAATCAAATACTGTTGCCACGATATCTCTCCTGGCTGTGTTTCATTGAATTCATAATACCAATCGAAGATTAAATGTAAAAACGATTAAATTTGATTGCCTTGATTGATAAATACGATTAAACAAATAAAAAAAGAGCGATGCATTGCATCACTCTTTTTATAATATTGTACGACTTAATAGCTGAGTTTGATCTAAAACAACAATAAATGTAAGTTATGTATCAATACTTTACAGACTGGTAACTTAATAAGTTATCTCTTAAAATGCAGCCGCATAATAATTTAACCAGCGTAACCCAATAGCCTTTCTAATTGTCTACAGGCTTGGACGGCTCACGATATAGTTTAACTAAATAGTATGCATCTATAAGTACAATAAAAAAGTTAACTAAGGCAACAGGGATTGCGTCAATAGCCAATCCATAGGCTACAAATAGTGCAGCACCAATTAAATTCCACCAGCGAAGTTTTTTGATGTTCGACATCATCAACGAAATCGCGACCACGACAGAAGCGAGGTAGCCTACCCATTCCCAAATTGTTGCAGCTTCCATTCATCACCCTTCTTTAAAAGCATCATATTGTCAGTGTAGTTAATTTTAATCATTCACACAGGTTCAAGTTTCGACAGTTATGTTTATTTAGTTGATTTACGTGCTACAACGGCTGCTGTCATTCTCGAAATACAACACAACTCACCAGCGCTGTTAGTTATGAGCACTTCCCAGACAGAGCTTCTTTTGCCTATGTGTACCGGCTTAGTTGTGGCAATTAATTCGCCTTTACGCGATGCTTTTAAGTGATTAGCATTGATTTCTTGACCAACACAGTAAAAGTTTTCGAAGTCGACAACAAAGTTAGCTGCGTAACTGGCAACAGTTTCAGCAAGTGCGACATTGGCACCACCATGAACAATACCAAGAGGGTTATGCACTGAAGGATCGGCTGGCATTGTTGCCACCATATAATCATCACCAATTTCAGTCACTTTAATCCCTAGTGTTTTCATCAAGGTGCCCTTTCCATGCATCCCGATATCCATTTTGGCACAATCTTCTAATGTAACTTCTCTAAACCAAATACTCATGACATCCATCCAAAGTAATAAATTATCATTAGTCTACTGATTAGCCTTTTAATATCAAAGCATTTACAAAAAATGCTTATATATAAAAAGGGATGGCAAGCCATCCCTTTCTTTCATTTTCACTCTATTTACATAGAATTATTGAAACATTAAAAAACTGCAACAATAGGATCTGAGCATAAGCTAGACTCTGTTTCACATATTTTATAAGTCACTTCTGCTGGCGCGTCAGTGAAACGATCGCGGAAGCGACCATCATTAGACGTTGTAGACACCATGACATCATCACGATAGATAGCGACATCATCACCCACTGCACCACTCCAAGTTAAATCGACTAGCGCACTACCTCGGCGAGACTTCATTGTGCGTGTAACTGCTGCATCAATTGAATATTCAAATACTTCAACATCCATAGAAACAGTATCAGTCTGCGATTCGCTATCAGTCACAACAAGAGAAACAGTGTACGTTCCACCAGCTGCATACATATAAGCAGGAGAGACATCTGAAGACATATTGCCATCACCAAAATCCCACTCGTAACTGACAATATCATCGTTAATATCTGAACTAGTATTGGTGAAAGTCACCATTAATCCATCAACATCATAATCAAAACTTGCCAGAGGCGCTGCTGGTGCTGCTTCACCTAGCGCAGAAATATCGAGTCCCCAGCTATTAAGTGCACCTGTATCGCCACCAGCATTATCTGAAATTGACAGGGTCCACGTACCAGCAGCAACTTCACCATCAAACTCAGATAAACTCCAAGTCTGAACTAAGTCATCAGTATTACCGCCAGCACGATCGTGTAACACTGCCTCTGTACCATTTGGTGAGGTTAAGGTTACGATTAGATCACCGATCCAAGTATGTGAAATATCGACATTAACTGCTAAATCAAAGATTTGAACAGGGTCAGCGATTTCAATCGTACTTGTGATAGTGGTATTGTCTGAAATATCAACTGGCGTATCATTACCGTAAGTAAAGTCATTTAATCCAGCCGGATATACTGTCAACGCAACGGCTTTATCTTTGACTGTCATACCGTCATCGGCAGATACGGTCAATACATAATTGCCCCAAGCAGCATCGTCTAATGTCGCCACATCGAGGGTAAAATTATCACCAGCCATTGCGGTGGCGGTTGATAAACTGACACCATCTAACGCTGGAGAAGCCGATACAGTTAAACTCACTTGATCATCCCAACCAGCAATACTGCCAACAGAGAAGTCATAGCTAACAGCACTACCCGCTTCTACCGACTGCGAACTTGGCGAAGCTGATAAATTAAATGAAGGATCAGGATCTGCTGCATCTAAAGCATTTGCGACATTCAATCGGGTACCTGCAACAGTTAAACCCGTTAAACCAGCATTAACTTCACCTGAATCCATTAATAGCTGCTTCATTTCAACAGCGCCAATATCAGGTGCAACAGACCAAACTAATGCTGCAGCCCCGGCGACATGTGGCGTGGCCATAGAAGTGCCTGAAATAGTGCCATAACTATCATTAGGGAAAGTTGATAAAATCGATGTGCCTGGCGCCCCCATATCAACACTTGTAAGGCCCCATTGTGAAAAGTCCGACATTGCATCATTTCTATCAGTACTCGCAATAGAAAGTACAACATCTGAGTCATAACTTGATGGATAATGTGGATTAACATCATTATCTATGGCGTCATTACCCGCTGCAGCAACAAATAAGATGCCTTGATCACCTGCCGATTCAATGGAATCTTTAAGTGCTTGGCTAAATCCACCGCCACCCCATGAGTTGTTTGTCGCTTTAACATCAACACCATGATTAACTTTTAAGTTAGTAAAATAATCAATACACGCTATGGCGTCTTCAGTACTCCCCGTTCCACCATCTGATAGGAACTTACAACCAATCATAGTGACGTCCCAGTTAACGCCCACTACACCAACACCATTATTACCAGTCGCACCTATAGTGCCCGCAACGTGAGTACCATGGCCATTGCCGTCCATAGGATCACCAGTACCTGTTGTAGGGTTATAGCCATGAATGTCATCGATTACGCCATTGCCATCGTCATCAATGCCGTTTCCTGCAATTTCACCTGGGTTTACCCACATATTGGCAACGAGATCAGGATGGTTATAGTCAACACCAGTATCAATCACACCAATCACCACGTTACTACTGCCCGTGGTGATGTCCCAAGCAGCCACTGCATCAATGTCAGCTCCAGAGGTTCCTCCTGATTGGCCTGTATTATGTAAGCCCCACATATCAACAAAACTAGGATCATCTGGCATTCCTAGTGCTCTATATGTGTAGTTAGGCTCAGCATATTTAACCGCAGGGTGTTTACTGATCATTTTAATCGCGGCATCTAAATCACTGCCACTTTTTAACTCAAGTTTTGCAAGACGACCTGATAATAAATGTTGAAATTTATCATCAATACCATCTAAATTCTTATCGGTTAACGTACCGTTCACTAAACGCTGTGCTGAAAGTCTTTCAAATTTAGTGACATTATCTTTATAAACCACAAGAATTTGATCTTTCTTGTATTCAACTTTGTTTTTAGCGATTGCAGGGGCAACATTTAGTGCCATAGTAGAAGCAATTGCAATTGCAATTGGAGTCATTGTTTTTATCATTTCTGGCTTTCCTATATTCCATTATTAATTCCCAGAACCGGTACCTCAACACTGGTAGCTTTTCCATTAGCCTATTAAGCGAGTTGGTTTTCCACGAAGTGAAACCCGGAATTGTTGTAGCCTTTTGATTGTTGTCATAATGAAAGCAGAATAAAAGTAGCTAAACCTTAAATAGTAATAAACTACTAATCCTATTAGTGTAAGCAATTCGCCTACAAACGAAAAGCAACAACACAAAACCAAATATAACAACAACTTAAAATTTTGTAGTACGAAAGTTCTCTTGTTAAAAACCCTCAAAAATATAGCCATTCTTCCGATTGAGATAACTCTCTTCAATCCGTAAGTTAACTCTGTAACTTGTCAAATCAGCTAAAGGATGCGGTTTAGTAATCAAATACGTCAGCAAAGAATTAAACCGATAAAGAGATATCGAATAAGCAATTTCTTAGGTTTATATTTTGATTATTAATGCCCTAGCTAATTCATATTGATGAACGTCAATAACAAGTTTACTTACTTGCTCACCTTCAAATATCAGATAATCAACATTGGCTTTTTTAAGCCTGATTTGCTTGTATTTAGAAGGCGAATTTCAATATTGAAAGATAGCAAAACAGCTATCAACTCACTCAATATCCTTACAGGGAGCGTCAAATGAAGTCGCAAACAAAGTTATCGTTAATCTCACTCGCCATCGCTACTAGCCTCGCTTTACCCGTTTCAGCTACAGGATTATCACTGCCTGGTGTTGCATCCGTTGAAAAATCAGCAGAAGTTGCAGCTGCTGTTAATAACCAATCAACCGTAGAGCAAAATGGCCTAGGTCAGGATACGTCAGTATCACAATCAGGTTCACGCCATGTGGCTGAAGTCACCCAAAACGGAAATGATCAAATAGCTGAGGTTGTTCAATCTGGTGATTGGCAAGAGTCATATATAACTTCTGCAGGTGATGGGAATCTTGTTACGACTAACCAAGTAGATGATTGGCATATTTCTAATGTCGCTATTACCGGTAATGATAACCAAGCGACCGTGAATCAATCAGGTTTTTGGAATACCAGTGAAACTACTGCACTCGGTAACGAAAACATCGCTGACACTATGCAAGATGGATTTCAGAACAACAGCATCATTCAACATGTAGGTGATAGTAACCTTACGCAATCCACACAATATGGTTCAGCTAACTTAGCAGTATTCCGTGTTGATGGTAATGGTAACGAAGGTGTCATCACTCAAGATGGTAATAATAACCAAGCAGGACTTGTCGCACCGGGTGGTACAGCCAATGTAGGTAATGACAATGTCTTATTCGTTGACCAATCAGGTGACGAAAACTTTGGTGCAGCCATTGGCGTATACGGCGACAGCAATAACATTGAAATCAATCAATCTGGTTATGCTAATACAGGGGTTGTGGCTAGTCTTACAGGTAATAGTAACGACATCGTTATCGACCAATCAGGTGATGTAAACAGCGCTGTGATTGAATTTGCAACTGGCGATGGCAATGAAGTCTATATCTACCAAGATGGTACAGATAACCAAGTAGGTGATGCTAACATCGCTGTCATTTCTGGTAATGACAATGTCATCGATATCGATCAAGCTGGTATGTCTAATTTAACAGAATTTGAAACCAGCGGAGATGAAAATACCGTCACAGTATTACAGGATGGTGAATCAAACTATGTCGCATCAGGGACTTATGGCTTTGGCAATGAGGTCAGCGTTAGCTCTGAAGGCATGAACAATGAAGTCGCAGTGTTTGTTAATTTAGATGACAATATGGTGACAGTTGATCAGACAGGCGATACTAACTTTGCTTATGTAGATACTATTGGATTTGAAAATGAAGTGACTACTGAGCAAGTAGGTTCAGATAACGAAGCGAGCTTGACTAATATCGGTATTGCTCAAGTTATCGATATTGCTCAAGACGGTGAGTTTAACCTCACTGACGTAGTTGCTTTTGGCGATGAACACGTCGTTGATATTACTCAACAAGGTGACGGAAACTGGATTGGCGGTGATGAAGGTTACTTCTCAGTCGATGGTTACAGCAATAACTTAACTATCTCGCAAATGGGTAATGATAACCTAGTAATTGGCTCACAAATCGGCGAAAACGGCATGATTAATGTTTCTCAAACCGGTGATTTCAATACTGCGACTGTATATCAAAATTAATATTCGAGTATTGACAACATAAAACAAAAAAGGGAGCTATATGCTCCCTTTTGTTTTGATTTAATCTATAAATTACGCAAATTCAAAGTGGGCTTGATAAGTTTGTGCCCAACGTAATAACTCAACTCTATTTCGCGACTGAGTTTTACGAAAAATAGAAGAAATATGTGCTTTAACTGTGTGCTCGCTAATACATAAGCGATGGGCTATCTCTTTATTTCTCGCACCACTAGACACAAGTTGGATAATCGTTCTTTCGCGGCTAGTTAGCATCTGAAGCATGGCAACTGTATCTGGTGGAATCTCCGTATTAGCATCTAACTTTTGTACTAATCTACGGAAAATTTTACTGATTAACGGCCTGTCATACCAAAGTTCATCAGCTACCATTTTACGCAGCCCTGTCAACATCAAGTCCATACGTTGATCGGAGTAGAGTAGCCCTCTTACGCCCAGTAATAACGCTGACTCTTGATCTAAGGAGCCTCGCTCAACTTGATATAAAGCAACTGGCACATGGTTAACCAAACGAGACACAAGTAAAGGTATCCCTTTACTGTCTAAAGCAGCGCCCTTTTGCGCCACCAAATAAAAACTGTTGGAATTTTTTTCTACTTCCAAATCACTAGCATGTTTAACTATCCTGGTTTTAAGACCTATTGATTCCGCAAGAATGGCCAAATTACATGGCGCTGCAACTTGGTGTAAGAAAACTAATTCATCAATATTTGAGCTCATCACTTTTCTCCCTGAAAAGCATCCCTAACATCCCGATCTAACGGGTTTCTTCCTGAATTTCGATAACAAAATAGTAACAATACTCAATCATAGTATATTTTAACTAGTTAATATGGTTTTTTTGTCATACTAACGCATTAAATAAAACGATAAGTCCTTCTAATACCCTCTATTAATAGCATAAAAAAACTTAACTTCATGCTACAAAAAGCATAAAACACTAATTTTTATTTTTTATCAGTGATGCTAACTGTTTATTATGCAATCGAGTAAGCACTACTAAAGCACTAATACCTCCTAATAAGGCCATCAACATGTCAGATTGAGTATCCCAGACGTAACCTTGAGTACCTAAAAATGCTTCTGCATCTTCACCTGTTCCAATAGCAACCCACCACTCGATTAATTCGTAAAAAGCTGAAAATGCCAGAACGAAACATACAGACAAAAACTGACACCAATACCCGGGTTGTAGTACTTGGTTTCTTAGCATGACCTCACGAGCTAAAATGACAGGAATAAACCCTTGAGCTAAATGGCCTATTTTGTCGTAATTATTTCTATCGCTCCCCATCCACTGCGCTATCCAATCAAATAAAGGCACTTCTGCATAGGTGTACTTAGCTCCAACGAGTAACACACAGCAATGAATGAGTATTAAAACATAGGAAAGTGGTGTTAACGGAAACCGATCACGTGTGAAAAATAAGATAGGAATTGCCAATAAAGCAGGTAATGCTTCTAACCACCATGTAAACATATCTTTAGGCGAAATGACTGACCAAACTAAAACTGCGCAATATATAACTATCCATATAACTTTCTTATTCAAACTAAATCCCTCTTAGATGATATTGTTCTAGAATTAGAATATTAACTTTAGCCATCTAGCCCTCTACAAGCGTTAAAAAAAGTGCTACTTTGGTCGGGCGTTTATATCAGCATAACATAAGCATAACTATTGATAAGAGGGTACCCATATCATGGCGAAACACTCGCTTGACAAGGATAAGATAAAAATCCTGCTGTTGGAGGGCGTCCACCAAACTGCGGTCGATGTACTTGAGCGTGCAGGTTACACAAACATTGAATACCATAAAGCATCTTTACCTGAAGATGAGTTGCTGCAATCCATTAAGGATGCGCACTTTGTTGGTTTGCGTTCCCGTACTCAATTAACTGCAGACGTGTTAAATCATGCTGAAAAACTCGTCGCCATTGGTTGTTTCTGTATTGGCACAAACCAAGTTGATATCGCCACTGCTGAAAAACTCGGTGTACCGGTATTTAATGCGCCTTTTTCTAATACCCGCAGTGTTGCAGAGTTAGTCTTAGGTGAAATCATCATGCTAATGCGCGGTATTCCTCAGCGAAATGCTCATGCCCATCGTGGTGGCTGGCTTAAAAGTGCCAGTGGCAGCTATGAGGTCCGTGGGAAAACCCTTGGTGTTATTGGTTACGGCCATATTGGTACTCAACTTGGTATTTTAGCTGAGACCTTAGGTATGCGAGTGGTTTTCTACGATATTGAAGATAAGCTACCCCTAGGCAACGCAAGCCAAATTCATTCGTTAGAAACGTTATTAGGTGAAGCTGATGTGATCAGTTTGCATGTCCCTGAAACGCCTCAAACAAAAGATATGTTTGGTGAAAAAGAGTTTGCTCAAATGCGCGAGAAAAGTATTTTCATTAATGCATCTCGTGGCACTGTGGTTGATATCGACGCACTATCAAATGCATTGAAATCAGGTCACCTTGCTGGCGCAGCTATCGATGTGTTTCCAGTCGAGCCAAAATCAAATGATGACGAATTTATCAGCCCATTACGCGGCCAAGATAATGTCATCATTACCCCGCATATTGGTGGCAGTACAGCTGAAGCACAAGAGAATATCGGCATTGAAGTTGCTGGCAAGCTAGCCAAATATTCAGATAACGGCTCAACGGTTTCTGCAGTTAATTTCCCAGAAGTTTCTTTACCGCAACACAAAGGCACTTCGCGTTTACTGCACATTCACCATAACCGCCCTGGTGTATTGATTAAAATTAACCAAGCCTTCTCTGAAAAAGGCATTAACATTGCTGCACAATACCTGCAAACAACTGCAGAGATTGGTTATGTAGTAATGGAAGTTGATTCGAATCAAGCAGAACAAGCCTTAGGCGAGTTAAAAGCAATTGAAGGTACGATTCGTACTCGCGTTTTATTTTAACCACCAGTGTTAATTTGACGTACTTTTAGTTGTACAGGTGAACTGTGAAATAAAGCTATCTTCATTCAATTGGAGATAGCTTTTTCTTTTGAGCGTTAATGATTTCCGTTACACTCAATCCATATATCTGTTGGTCATCTTAGGAATTAGTTTATGACACTTGCAACGACTCTGCCTGATTGGGATTTTTTACATACCTCTCCTGACTTATTAGTCGCCAATCTTACTCATTTAGGCTTAATTGAAATAACCGGTGAACAGGGCAAAACCTTTATTCACGGTCAAGTGACGACTGACATCATGTCATTACAGGATGATCAATGGCGTTGGGGGGCACATTGCGATGCGAAAGGTAAAATGCTTTCAAGCTTTAGAACCTTTTCAATTGCTGAGCAGCTATTTGCCCTATTACCTGCTTCAGTCCTGCCTCTGAGCTTAGCGCAATGGCAAAAATATGCCGTTTTCAGTAAAGCTGAATTAATTGATGTTACCGCTGATAAAATCATTCTGGGTTTGGCAGGGAAAAATGCGGCAGCATTTATTGCCCAGCAATTTGGTGACATCACAGCTGAATTAACCACAGTTGCAGATACTATTATCCTTAAAGATGGTGAACGTTTCATTGTTATCACAGAAGCCGTAAAAGCCCATGAGTTGGTTGCAGCTTCAGAACAAGCTTTACAAGAGGCTGCCACTTGGCAAGCTCTTGAAATCAAGTCAGGTTACGCCAATATTGATGCGAACCATAGTGGCGAATTTGTTCCTCAAATGTGTAATGTACAAGCAGTCAACGGTATCAGCTTTGAAAAAGGCTGTTACATGGGGCAAGAAACAATCGCAAGAATGAAGTATCGCGGCGGTAATAAGCGTGCTTTATATATCCTTACCGGAACCACATCAGAAACAGTTAGCAGCGAAAATCAAATTGAAATTGCTGATGAAGACGGATTTCGTCGTGCAGGTAAAGTCATTGAGTCAGTACAGCATGAAGGTAAAGTCTTACTCACTGCGGTTCTTGCTAACGACACAGAAAATGATGCAAAACTGCGTATTAAAGAAGATGAAACAAGTGAGCTCAGTGTTATTGCACTGCCTTACTCGTTGGAAGATTAATCATTTATCTTGGTACAGTAGTAAAGCAAAAAAGGATAAATACATTAAGTATTTATCCTTTTTTATATAATAAGATATTAAGAAACAATATTTTATAACACGCTAGAATGACTCTTCATGCTCTGCTTTGATCAATTTCACATCATCCATGACAGATTTAAATTTCTCAACCAGTTCTGGATCAAAGTGCTTACCTGATTCTTTCTCAATCAAACTCAACGTATCTTCCACTGTCCAAGCTTTCTTATAAGGTCTTGCCGATGTCAGTGCATCAAACACATCAGCGATAGCAATAATACGCCCTTCAATCGGAATATCTTCACCAACAAGCCCGTAAGGATAGCCACTGCCATCCCACTTTTCATGATGACTAATAGCAATTCTTTTGGCCATTTGTAATAAAGGGTCATCATGTTCACCAATGATTTCAGCACCGATTGCTGCATGAGCTTGCATTTCTTTCCACTCATCCGCATCTAGCTTTCCTGGTTTCTTGAGAATGGCATCTGGTGTACCGATTTTACCAATGTCATGCATAGGCGCTGCATTATATAGCAGTTCACAAAACCGAGAGGAATGCCCTGCAGCCATAGCAAGTAATCTTGCGTAATGACTCATACGAACAACATGCAATCCTGTTTCATTATCTTTGTATTCTGCAGCTCGCCCTAATCTGCGAATGATTTCAAAACGCGTTTCTTTTAGCTCTTTAGTACGATGTTCCACTTCCGACTCTAATAACCTTTTTTGGTCGTACAAGCTTAAATGTGTTTTAACCCGCGCTTTAACGACAGCTGGGCTGACAGGTTTAGTAATATAATCAACTGCGCCGAGCGCAAAGCCTTTAGTTTCATCTTCAGTATCAGAAAGTGCAGTCACAAATATCACTGGAATATGGCAGGTTAAAGGTTCATTTTTCAGTTTTTGACATACTTCATACCCATTCATTCCAGGCATCATTACATCAAGCAATATTAAATCAGGAGATGATTTTTGTGCGAGAGCTAGCGCTTTAGGTCCATCTATGGCAACTTTGATTTTGTAATCACTACCCAAAATTCCGACTAAGATATCGATATTCTCAGGCGTATCATCAACTATCAGCACAGTCGCTTTTTCCATGTTAATTACCTATATCTTTGCTTAATATTAATCTGTTGCTTGCGAGGAGTGTTGACGAATTTGCTTAATCAACTCAACCGCATCTTCAAACTGATAACCTTTAATCATTAACCCTACTGGTTTTAATTGATCCCAGGTTTGATGATTCACCTGCATCTCTAGGCTATCAATCATATCGATTGCACTCGCATCACCGTCATCTAGCAACACCAACAGTTCATCTAATAAACTGAGAAAAGCATCGTTACTAATGAGCTCAGCTGACTCAGTCTTTACTTTTGACTCATTATTATTCAACCACAGATCTATGGCTTCACATAATGACCTCACCAGCATATCAATAGCATTAAGTTCAACTGAAAACTCAACTTCGTCAATCAAGTTCTTTTCAAGTTCCGCAGCAAGCTCAGACAGTTTATTACTGGCTAAATTACCCGATAAACCTTTAAGAGTATGAGCAAATCTAACAGCATCTTCTCGATTATCAGCTTCTATTGCGACTGCTATTTGCGTTGCAATATTGCGTTTACCTTCAACAAAACGAGTTAAAATCTTTCGATATAATCTGGCTGAGTTCTGCACCAGTTGCAAACCACGATCGACATCAATATCTGGGTGTTGTGGCCAGGTTTCCACTTTAATATTGGCAGTTTTTTCAGGTGTGGCTAACTCGATATCGCTGACTTTATCGCCTAAATATTTAAGTAAGGTTTGATAAAGTAAAGCAACCTCTATCGGCTTAGCCACATGGTCATTCATCCCTACACTGAGGCACTTTTCTTTATCTCCCGCCATCGCATTAGCCGTCATTGCAATAACAGGTAAAGTTTCGTACGCAGAATTCTTTCGCAACTGTTCTGTGGCGGTATAACCATCCATGACTGGCATTTGGCAATCCATTAATACTAAGTCAAATTCTTGCTGAGCTAATTTATCTAAGCCAATCTGACCATTATCAGCAATCGTTAAATCAATTCCCACTTGCTCTAAAAACTCTGTGGCGACCTCTTGATTCATATCGTTATCTTCAACTAACAATATTTTTTTACCATTCAATTGCTGTAATAAGGCCTCATTAAGCTCTGTGGCTTTTGCCCTAACTGGCATATGCCCTTGCTTACCTAGCGCCGACATAATGGCATCAAGCAAACGAGACGCGCTAACAGGTTTGGTTATATAGCCATTAATTCCCATGTCATTGATAGAATCTGTAAATTCCGTTGTTGCATGAGCTGAAACCATAATGGTAAGCGGTGGGTTTGCACTTTGCTGGATGATGGTTTCAGCTGTAGCAAGGCCATCAAGCCCTGGCATTTTCCAATCAATTAAGGCTAGTTGATATTCATTAGAATGGCACATTGATATCGCTTCTGTGCCATCTTTGGCCAGCGCGACGTTAAAGCCCATGCTTTTAAGCATAGTGTGCAAAATGTCTCGTGCGGTTTGATTATCATCAACCACTAAGATTTCCATCCCTTCCAGCTCTTGAGTCACTTTAAGCTGCAGGTCATCAGCCTTACTGACATTAGCAGAAAAGTAAAAAGTGCTGCCGATACCGCGCTTACTTTCAACACCAATTTCACCCTCCATCAGCTCTACAAGTTGCTTACAAATCGCTAAACCTAACCCTGTTCCGCCATACTTTCTGGTTGTTGAACTGTCAGCTTGGCTAAACGACTTAAACAGTTTGTTACATTGCTCCGGAGTTAAACCGATACCGCTATCTCTCACACTGAACTTAAGCTCAAGTTCATCACCTTGCTGACTAATAGATTCAATCGCTAAAATCACTTCACCACGATCAGTAAACTTAATCGCATTATTCATCAGGTTTATCAGCACCTGGCTTAACCTGAGCGGATCGCCCATTAAATGACTTGGAATATTTGGCGCAACAGAGAACAGCAACTCTAATTGTTTCTCAGCCGCTTTTGCGGCAAACATGTCACTGAGATCTTCCAACATGGTATCAAGCTGGAATGGCACGATTTCAATCTCCATTTTTCCAGCTTCAATTTTTGAGAAGTCCAAAATATCATTAATAATCCCAAGTAAGGATTTAGACGCTCGCTCTATTTTCTCAACAAAATTATGTTGTTTCTTATTTAAATCGGTTTGCAGACACAGGTGTGACATACCAATAATGGCGTTCATGGGGGTTCTAATTTCATGGGACATATTCGCTAAGAAATCACTTTTAGCTTTACTGGCAGCATCAGCTTCGTCTTTGGCTTGTTTCAACTCGTTTGATACTGTCATTAAACTGGTTATATCTGCCATTGAAACCACTGAAGATGTCACTTCTCCTTGCTCATTTTTAAGCGCGGCAAAGGTCATGTCCATCCAAATATTTTCACCATTTTGGCTGAGTACCCGTGGTTCAATATTAAAGTTTTCAAACGCCCCACTGATTAACAAATCAAATCTTTCTCTGGCTAATACTTTATCTTCTACAACCATGAACTCGAAAAACAGCTTACCTTCTAAATCATTGGAGTTGATGCCAATATTACGACCAAAATGCTCATTGCAATTAATAATCACACCATGAGTATCAATATTAACAATGCCCATCTCTGCTGTATTAAGTAAGGTGCGTAAGTGCTTTTCCCTATCAGCTAAACTAGTTTCAGCATTCTTACGATCGGTAATATTCATCAAATAGCCATTCCAGAGAATGGCATCATTTGCTAATGCTTGACCTTTAGCACCAGCTTGTAACCAAATCACCTCACCAGAGGGGTGTCGGTACCTAAATTCAGTGACCCAATGTAAACCGTCTTCGCCTTTACCCGACAAATCATCAATAACCGTTTGTCTTTCAGTGTCAATAATACGCCCGATTAATAAATCTAAATCTTGCATTAACATGTCGCGAGGAAAACCGATGATGCTAATACACGCCTCAGAGAGGAAGCTAAACTCTCGTTCAGTCTCCGAGTGCCATATCATTTGATACACTAAGTTAGGTAAGGATTCGGTGATGTTTTCTAACTGTTTTTGTGAGTTTTGAATCGCTTCTAAAGCCTTTTTACTTTCAGTGACATCATTAATACTGCCATCGAACCATAATGGTTTTCCTTGCTCATCATAGCTGGCTTTGCCTTTCTCATGGATCCATTTGACGCTACCATCACGATGAAAAATACGATACTCAACATCAAAGTTTTGCTGAGTTTCAATTGCCTGAGATATTGCCGTAAAACAATCGGCATCGTCATCAGGATGGATAATGGTATTAAACTGAAGTTTATGGCTTTCTATCAGATCTGAGGCTGGATAACCGGTTATGTCTGCGATGTTATTACTGACATATTCCATCGTCCAATTATCACTTATGCGGGTTCGATATATTGCACCCGGTATATTAGCCACCAAGCCTCTAAAACGGCTTTCGCTGTCTTTTATCTTACGTTCGATAGCCATCTGACTGGTGAGATCGCGAATAGTGGCAGCAATTTGTTTCTTGCCATCATGGGCTATCGGCAATAAGGCTAAGTTAATTTCTACCCTAATTTCTGTGTCATCTGATTTTAACGCCACCCAACCTTCTTTCGGGGTGGTGAAACGGGTTAACCCTTGCTCTAAAAAGACAGCCCTTACTGCATCATGCTTTTCTCTAAAACGCTCAGGAAATAGCAATTCAACATTAATATCTAAAAGTGCATCAGCTGGATAGCCAAATAATTCCTGGCAACGTGTATTAGTAAAAATAATACCGCCATGTTCATCAACAATTAACATGGCTTGAGGCGATGACTCTATCACTGCATTTGACCATAGCGCTGCAGAAAATTGCTCTGTCACATCAGTAAATAGCATCTCTACAGAAATGATGTCACCAGAGTCAGCAACAAGAGGCTGCATAAAGACATCCAAGCGTCTTATTTGGCTATCGGCAGCGAGCATTTCAACTTGGTGTGCAGGCACAATTTTTCCTTCCAGTGCTTGCTCCATATAATTCCAATTAACCTCATTAATTGGATCAGCAGTAAACATCCGCTGGTACTTCCTTTTCAAAGTATCAGCATCAACCCCTAGTACTTTCTTTACTCCATCACTCACTTGAGCTAACTGCCCTTTTGGGTCTAAAGAACAATAAAATGACTTATCACTCATACCATCGATTAGACTTGCAAAGCGGCTGCCAGTAGAGTCTTTTAACGCCAACTCTCTTTCTGCTAGTAGGTCAGCTAATTGATTAAACTTATTGGTTAATGTCGACACTTCCGAAATGTTAACTTTATCAGAGGGCAAGCGATCAATTTTCCCTTCACCAAAGTCCATAATGCCATTTTCTAGGTTTTCTAGAGGACGGCTTAAACGTTTAGATGCAAGAATGCTAGTGAATAACAGCGCAATTGATAACAACAATAATATGAAGGCTAATCTTGAAAGGTTGGATAGAAAATACTGATTGAGCTCACTGTCACTGGTCGCAATAACCACTTGCCAATTTAGCGATGACACGATTGCGACACTGACAAGAAAACGGTCGCCTGAAACAGTAATCGCTTCAGTTTGACCAGCTATGTTGTTTGCCAGTAAAGATCTTAATTGATCATTTTGTGGGTCATCAGACAGCCACTTGTCACTACTGCCTTTTAAATCACTGTTAGCCGAATCGTAAAAAATGACTTTGTCGTTGTCATCAAGAACGACTAAATTTTTACTTGGGATCTTCATTATTTGCGGCAGTTTGTTTAATGCAACATCTGCAGTAACGACTCCGTAACGATCATCAAGACTCCCGAAAGCTTTAGAATAAGTCACCATTAAGATGTTACTCGCGCCTTCGTCAAAATACGGTTCAGACCAAACACCAGTGTTACTGTTCATCGCATCAGTCCACCAGCTCCAACTACCATCGGTATAATCGTAAGCCTCAGCACCAATATCGATAATATTGATATCATTACCTTCCCGATATGCAAAGGGAGCGTAACGAAGTTTGTCGGTCAAAAAATTAGGACGATAAGCGATCGCACTGCCAAAAATACTCGGGTTACGCTGAAGTCGATTAATTAATAACAGCTCAATTTTTTCAATGTCACCATATATATTATTACTATCGATATAAGTTAAATAGTCAGAAAGACCGCGAGTAGTATTTTGAACGGAATCCAAAACAAAATTAAGGTGATTAGCAGAAAGTACCGCCTGTTGCTCTAGGCGTTGATATACATCTTCTTCATGTTCTAAGTAATTAATCCAGCCATTAAAGCCATAGACTAACGTCATGATTAAAATCAGCGGCAAGGCAATAAAAGCCAAAATTCGACTTCGAAAACTGTGTAATATCTGCTTATTTTTATCCATAAATACAAGTCTCATTTACAAGTCAAAATTTGATTATTGCCAATCTTAAACAGCGGTTTTCCTTAACTTGGCTTATTCATACCATGCCCACAGTAAATCATGGGCTGACATTAACCAATACATCATAAGAAGGATTGGACTGCTCAAAAAACACCCTTATTACTATAACCCTTAAGCCTATGATTGCAATTACAAATGTGCTGAAACAATAATCAAATATTTAATCTTCATTGTATTTAAAGCCTAATCAAGAAACATAAAACAGTACAACTAAAGTACTAATCTTGATTTATAAGGGATTTCTTCAGTTCATCAATATTCGATCTTTTATATAAAATCTATCGTATGATGATGTAATTCATAGATTTACTGGGCCTTAATATGCAAACAGTCGAAACCAATCTTGTTAGTCAACTCTCACTTGTTTCTAAAGGGTTTACTGACGGCGACAGATACCATCAGGTTCTCGATTGCGTAGATTTAGCCTTGCACTCTGGGGATACCATCGCACTCACAGGTCCTAGCGGAACAGGGAAAAGTACCTTACTCAATATTATTGCCGGATTTGAAAAAATCGATAGCGGTGAATTACAGCTTTTAGGCCAGCAAGCCCAGTGTTGGCAAGACAACCATTGGAGCCACTTTCGTCGCCAACAACTTGGCATCGTATTCCAACAGTTTAATCTACTTACCCCACTCAATGTCCTCGACAATATCCGATTTCCGTTACAGCTAAACAAACTCAAGTGGAGCCCTTGGGCTGATGAACTTATCAATCAACTTGATTTACGTGAAGTCCTTGCAAGGCCAGTAGAAACCTTATCAGGCGGTCAGCAGCAGCGGGTTGCGATAGCAAGAGCCCTCATTCATAAACCCAGTTTATTGCTGGCTGATGAACCCACGGGGAATCTCGATGAAAAAGCGGGACAGCAAGTGATGCAGTTACTATGTGAATTGGCACAAGCGGCTAATACAACAATATTAATGGTAACCCATAGCGATACTTGTGCTAATTACATGCAAAGGCGCTGGCATCTAGAGCAAGGAAAAATCCATGAGTAGCCTTGCCGAGATAAGATTAAGCTTAAATGTTTTCTTGGCTCATTATAAGCATGCTCCACTGCAAGCTGGTGCCATTTTGCTCGGCATCATTTTAGCCGTCACATTACTGATTGGGGTTAAATCAACCAATGAGAATGCTGTTCGTAGTTACAGTGAAGCAACCGAGTTACTCAGTCAGCGTGCAAGTTTGCTCATAACACCGAATCCAGGTGAGCGATATTTAACCGAAGAGGTATATTTTAGATTACGCCAATCAGGTATCAGCAACGCATTAGCGATAGTTAGTGGGCTCGCTGTAGATCCAGAAGGTCGACGCTGGCAGGTTCAAGGCAGTGATTTGTTTGCGGCAATCAACCTACAAACGACTCAAGCTACTGTAAATGAATCAATTACAAATGATGAAAATACCCGTCAGCAAAACAATCTAGTTAACTCAGATATTCCTATTGCTAAACTGCTTGCTGCTGAAAACATTTTATTAATGAGCCAATCATTAGCCAATAAAGTGGCACCTAATGGTGAGTTTTATCTGCAAGATCCAATAGATAAGCAGAAACCGATCAAACTTGAAGTGGTTGGCTTAGATGATGATTTAGGACTTGGTAATGCCATTGTTGCCGATATTTCTCTGGCACAAAGACTGTTAAATCAACCTCAACAGCTGTCTTACATCGCACTGTTTGATGAACCTGAGTCATTGATAAATCAAATAACTCAACGCAATCTATTGCAACAACAAGCCAATATTACCGAGCAAGACCAAGGCCAAGCGCTGCAAGAGTTAACTCGTAGCTTCCATTTAAACCTTAATGCAATGAGCATGCTTGCCTTTGTAGTTGGGCTTTTCATCGCCTATAACGGTGTCCGCTACAGCTTAATGAAACGTCAAAAATTACTGGTTCAATTACTACAACTTGGCATTCAAAAAAATCATTTAATGATTGCATTAATCTGTGAGCTGACTTTACTGGTGTTAATCGGCTCTATTATCGGGTTTATTTTGGGGCTTCAACTGAGTTTATGGCTACAACCAATGGTGGCAATGACCTTGGAGCAACTTTATGGCGCCAGACTTATGCCGGGATCTTGGCAGTGGCAATGGTTAGTTCAAGCGATGTTGCTTACACTGTTCGCAGGCCTGCTGGCATGTTTGCCACTCTATCGACAACTGACCAATCAGCCACTAGCGAGAATAAGCACTAAAATAGGCCAAGTCAGTCACTTAATCCGAACCCATCGAATCCAGTTTACAATTGCAATATCTAGTCTTGCTTGCTGTGCAATTGCCTTCCCTTTCGCAAAGCAATATCAAGTTAGCTTAGGGTTAATGGGCGTTGTGATTATTGCCATTCCTCTTTTGTTGCCCTTAACTATCTATAAAATCAGTCAATGGCTTGCTCGGCTTTGTCCTGCTGGAATTTGGCATTACATGATTGCAGAAACCAAAGAACTCATAGGCCCTTTATCACTCGCGATGATGGCAATGCTGTTAGCCTTAACTGCAAACATTTCAATGAATACCTTAGTCGGGAGTTTTGAGGTCACGTTAAAAACTTGGCTTGAGAGTCGCCTACATGCGGATTTATACATGCGTCCTGCCAGTGATAAAATCTTAGACATAAATGACTTTTTAGACCAAAACGACAAGGTCACTGGCATATATAACCAATGGACAATTAATTCCACCTATCAAAATATGCCGATAGAACTTGTCAGTCGAGACTTATATTCAACCAAGGTAACCAGCTCATTAAAAGCCCAAACCAATGATTTATGGTCTGAGTTTCAATCAGGTAACCAAATCCTCATTAGTGAACCCATTGCGATTAAATATGGTTTGAATTTGGGCGACAGCTTTTCTATTGCTCCATTTACCAAAGCGCTCTCCATTACATCACAGCCCATTTCATCACAGCCCAATTCATCGCTACCGACGATTGGTGGAATATTTTTTGATTATGGTAACCCTAAAGGCCAAGTGGTGATCGACCAGCTATTTTGGCAAAACATAGGCTTGCCTAAAAAACCCAAAAGTATTGCAGCCAGTTATCAAGGTGACGTTACTGAACTTGAACAACTATTAGTCGACACTAAGCTTATTGGCACTGCGCAAATGTACAATCAAGCCAAAATAAAACAGCAAGCGATTGCAATGTTCAAACAAACATTTTCCATCACTATGGTGCTGAATAGCCTCACTCTCATCGTCGCTGCAATTGGTTTATTTAGTGCCTGTTTAATGCTCACACAAGCAAGGCAAGCGCCGCTTGCAAAACTATATGCCTTAGGGCTCAGTAAAGGCCAATTAAGACTGATGACATTCGTGCAGATGCAGCTCATAGTATTGCTCACTTGCTTAGTGGCATTGCCAACAGGAGCAATCTTGGGTTATTTACTGATAAATAAAGTCACGCTGCAGGCCTTCGGTTGGAGTATCGCCATGCTATGGGACTGGCATGCCTACATTCGCGTGGTTGTTATTGCGCTCACCACAAGTGCTGTCGCTATTGCTATTCCTTTATATTGGCAGACAAGAAAACCATTGATAAATAGCTTGCAGCAGGAGGCATTATGAAGCGGTTGCCCGATATATCGTTAACAGTAATCAAAAATGCCCAACGGGCTAGCATATTCATGATTGCTTTAGTCACGTTAAGTGCCTGTCAGCCAGAGCCTGCATCATCTATTAGTATGGGCGGGATATTGGGTGATTCCTCCTCTCAATTAAACCAATACGCTACTGTTACCCCAGGTTATCAATTATCTTTTCCAGCAGATCATTTAAGTCATGATGATTTTCGCCAAGAGTGGTGGTATTTAACGGCCAATATGCAGACTGAATCAGGGGAGCAACTCGGTATTCAGTGGACACAATTTAGGATTGCACTTGCGCCCGAATCTGCGCAGTCTGCTATTTCAGACTTAGATGCTGCAAACTCAGATGCATTAAACCCTGAAGTATTAAACTCTGAAGCTTTAAACTTAGATAACTCAAATTCAGAAGCATCAAATTGGGCAACATCACAAATGTATATGTCCCATGCAGCATTAACGTCATCAGTAGCCCATCAAGCTGCAGAAAAATGGTCAAGAGGTCACCCAGAACTGGCTAACGTTAGCGCAAAGCCATTCACAGCCAAACTGGATGATTGGCAATGGTTGAGCGGATCAGATGGCCTTTTCCCCGCTACGTTATCTGTCGCAACGAATGAATTTAGTTATCAGCTTTCTTTAACCAGCCATGCGCCAATGCAATTGCAAGGTGACAAGGGTTACAGTATCAAAAGTGCTGATGCTGCTGTTGCCTCTTATTATTACAGCCAGCCATTTATTGATTTAAGCGGCACCGTCACAAGAAATGGAAAGCAAGAAGCTGTGACTGGTAAAGCTTGGTTAGACAGAGAGTGGAGTTCTCAGTTTTTGACTAAAGCACAACAAGGCTGGGATTGGTTTTCTATCCGTTTAGATGATGAGTCTGCATTAATGCTATTTCAGCTACGCGGGGCAAATAAAGATTTACCTGCTTTTTACAGTGCCAGAAGAATGTTTGCTGATGGCACAGGCCGCAATATCAGCGGCGATTCAAATGAACTCATCGCGATGACAGCACTTCAGTGGCAACAAACCGCCAGTGGGCGTTATCCAGTGAGTTGGCAGTTAAGTATTCCTAGTGAACAGATTGATGTCACAGTTTCAGCACTCAACCCTAACAGCAATATGCCTTTATCCATCCCTTACTGGGAAGGCCCAATTGAAGTGAGTGGCAGCCACAATGGCAATGGTTATATGGAGCTCACAGGTTATTAGTCAATATATTTTAACCCGTTGAATATCAACGAGCGATATATAAACCAAGATTAAGTCAACTAAAGGTATTAACTTATGCTACCCCATACGTAATACCCAGCCTCTTATATCAATTAATGATAATGACGATTTATCGATTTAATATATTCATGGCAGATTATAATTACATCAATGATTGCACAAAATAAAAACAATTAAAAAAAGTGTAATTTTGGCCTTGTATAAGCTTTAATTTCTACCATCTTCACCTAGAATCAATATACTGGTTAAATTACCATCAACTAATTAAGTGACTGAGTAACTTCTAAAATGTGCCACAGATCACATCGTAAAACGTGATCTACAACAACAAACACTCAGTATACTCATTGCGAGGTATACCCTTGCGAAATGTGAGGTTTAAACTCAATTCTATAGAGATGAAAAAGCCATTATTTGGCATACAAAACGATGATTAGCCTGTTTAAGGGCTAACAACTAACAGCAAAGAGTGAGGAAACACCATGAGCATAAGCCGTCGCGAGTTTCTAAAAGCCAATGCCGCTACAGCAGCCGCGTCGGCTGTTGGGCTTGCCTTACCAATCAAAATGGTCCAAGCAGAAGAGAAAGCTGCAGAAATAAAATGGGATAAAGCCCCATGTCGTTTCTGTGGTGTAGGTTGTAGTGTATTAGTCGGAACAAAAGGCGGTAAAGTTGTTGCGACTCAGGGCGATCCAGAAAGTCCGGTTAACAAAGGTCTTAACTGTGTTAAGGGCTACTTCCTATCTAAAATCATGTACGGTAAAGACCGTTTAACTTCGCCATTATTAAGAATGAAAGATGGCAAGTATGACAAAGAAGGTGATTTCACTCCTGTTAGTTGGGATGTTGCTCTAGACACTATGGCTGACAAGTGGAAAGAAAGCATCGCTAAAAAAGGTCCTACTTCTGTTGGTATGTTTGGTTCAGGTCAATGGACTATTTGGGAAGGTTACGCTGCATCTAAACTGCATAAAGCCGGTTTCTTAACCAATAACATCGACCCGAACGCACGTCACTGTATGGCATCAGCGGTTGGTGGTTTCATGCGTACCTTTGGTATCGATGAGCCAATGGGTAGCTATGATGACTTTGAAGCTGCAGATCACTTCGTGCTTTGGGGCGCGAACATGGCAGAAATGCATCCAATCCTTTGGTCACGCTTAACAGATCGTCGTTTGAGCCACGCTGGCAGCAAGGTTCATGTGTTATCGACGTTTGAAAACCGCAGCTTCGAACTTGCCGACAACGCAATGGTATTTAAGCCGCAATCTGACCTAGTTATCTTGAACTACATTGCTAACTACATCATCCAAAACGATGCGGTTAATAAAGACTTCGTTAGCAAGCACACTAACTTTGCTGAAGGTGTGACTGACATCGGTTACGGCTTACGCCCTGAGCATCCGCTTGAGCAAAAAGCGAAAAACCCAGGTAACGGCAAATCTAAGCCTATCTCTTTTGAAGAATACGCAAAATTCGTCAGTACTTATACTGCTGAATACGCTTCAGAAATGAGTGGTGTACCAGTTGAAAATCTTGAAGAAATGGCTAAAGCGTATGCTGATCCTAACATCAAGATCATGAGCTTATGGACTATGGGTATTAACCAACATACTCGTGGTGTTTGGGCAAACAACATGCTTTATAACATTCACTTGTTAACCGGTAAAATCGCCACCCCTGGTAACAGCCCGTTCTCACTAACAGGTCAACCATCAGCGTGTGGTACCGCTCGTGAAGTCGGTACATTCTCACATCGTCTACCGGCCGATATGGTTGTAGCAAACCCTAAACATCGTGCAATGACTGAAGAGTTATGGCAGCTACCTGAAGGTACGATTCCGCCAAAACCGGGTTATCACGCGGTACTTCAAAGCCGTATGCTTAAAGATGGCAAGCTAAATTGTTACTGGACAATGTGTACCAATAACATGCAAGCCGGTCCAAACATTAACGATGAAATTTACCCAGGTTTCCGCAACCCAGAAAACTTCATTGTGGTATCAGACCCATACCCAACAGTGACAGCAACTGCTGCAGATTTAATCCTTCCTACTGCGATGTGGGTTGAGAAAGAAGGTGCATACGGTAACGCTGAACGTCGTACTCATATGTGGCACCAGCAAGTTCCAACTCCTGAAGGTGCTAAGTCTGACTTATGGCAGCTTGTTGAGTTTTCTAAGCGCTTTAAAGTGTCAGAAGTATGGCCTGCAGAGTTAATTGCTAAAAAGCCTGAATACGCTGACAAGACTTTATATGACATTCTATTTGCAAACGGCGTAGTGGATAAATTCCCTAGCTCTGAATGTAAAGGTGACTACAACGACGAAAACGATGCATTCGGCTTCTACCTGCAAAAAGGTCTATTCGAAGAATATGCTCAGTTTGGCCGTGGTCATGGTCATGATTTAGCAGACTTTGATACTTACCATGAAAACCGTGGTGCACGTTGGCCTGTAGTCAATGGTAAAGAGACGGTTCGTCGTTTCGTTGAAGGAAGCGATCCATACGTTAAAGCTGGTGAAGGTTATAACTTCTACGGTAAGCCTGATGGACGCGCGGTTATTTTTGCACTGCCATTTGAGCCTGCAGCGGAAGAGCCAAATGAAGAGTTTGACCTATGGATGTCAACTGGTCGCGTACTTGAGCATTGGCATACAGCCAGTATGACAGCTCGTGTACCAGAGCTGCATAAGTCTTACCCTGATGCACAAGTATTCATGCACCCTAAAGACGCGAGCAGTCGCGGCCTGAAAAATGGTGATGAAGTGAAAGTAATTTCTCCACGTGGTGAAGTGAAAACGCGTGTTGAAACTAAAGGCCGTAACAAGCCACCTGTCGGCGTGGTATTTATGCCATTCTTTGATGCTAGACAGCTGGTAAACAAACTATTACTTGATGCAACGGATCCATTATCGAAAGAGACGGATTTCAAGAAGTGTCCTGTGAAGATTGTTAAAGCCTAATTTGACTGAAATGTGATGCCTTCTCAAAAGGAAAAAGGCATCACTAAATCACTAATTTTCTCTATCCATTTATAAACAGATATAATGGATATGACGGAGTGTAAACCATGAAGAAAATACTCAGCCTTGCTGCGATAGTGCTCAGTCTTAGCGCATGCTCAGGTCAACAAACAGCAGAAACAACAGCTCCAGTAACTGTTAAATCACTCGCTGGCGATGTAGCGATTACCGCAACAATGCCAGCAGATGCTAAAGCGACTTACCCAAGCCGTGGTACTGCTTTAGCAAGAGATTTTGTGCATATGCCACCGCTCATCCCGCACAGAGACTCATATAAAATTACAGCTAAAAAGAATGGTTGTTTAACCTGTCACAGCACTGAGAAAGCAGCGCGTATGAAAGCGACACCTGTTGATAAATCTCACGTCAAAGCTGATGGCACATTTGATGATAAATACTACTTCTGTGTACAGTGTCATGTGGCACAAGCAGACAACAAACAAGCGATTGTTGAGAATACACATACCAACTAAGCTTTATTAGGTTGCTATTTATAGAAAATAAAATGCCACCGTCTTTTGACAGTGGCATTTTTACTTCTTGATTCTTGCTTCTTGCTTCTTGATTCTTGCTTCTTGCTTCTTGCTTCTTGATTCTTGATTCTTGATTCTTGATTCTTGATTCTTGATTCTTGATTCTTGATTCTTGATTCTTGATTCTTGATTCAAGCATCAGCCAAGTAATTTACGCATCACAAAGTTATTAATTTTTTGACCTCTTACCGCCACACTTTGGGCCTCTTCTTCCACAAAGCCATAGCGACTGAAAAATGGTTTTGCGGTAATACTCACTTCAGCATATAAACTATTAAGCGTTAACTTTGCAGCCTTGTTGAAGATCGCTTGCATTAATGCATCACCCACACCTTGCTTTTGAAAATCAGCACTACAATAGAAATGATCGATATAACCGTCATCTTGAAGATCGGTAAAACCTGCGATAACACCATTAACTTCAGCCACAAACGGATTAATTTTTGTCACTCTTTGTGCCCAAGCGCTTTCATTGTATTCATGAGGCGCCCATGCCGTTACCTCAGCTAACGAATAGTGCTGACTATTAACATTATGGATGGTATTAAGCTTTAGCTGCCACAAAGGCTTTATGTCGCTTATGGTAAAACGCCTTACGTTAATCATGAGCCTTCCTTGATACTTGTGTTTTTACTTATATGATTGAACCCGATCTTTTCTCGACAGACAAACGCCCAAACGATATCTAGCTCTAGGCTTATTTTTTCCAACCTACATTCAGTTTCCACACAAATCAAAGAGTAAACCTTAACTCCCTCTATCACCTCGTTGTTGATAAAAACATCAAATTTACAATACTTGACCTGAAATGAGTGTTCATAAAACAGGCAAATAAAGTTAGATCAACGTCACAAGTCAGCTTTCAAAATTGAAGTAGCATCAAAAGCCAAAGACATAATCAATACGACAACCGGATATCAATTTTTGTAGAAATAGATCGCTTATTGAGTAAGCAAACGTACTAATCAATGGCTTTTTATAAGAGAACATCACGCTCATAGCACACTTATGCTGTTTCATTAATTGTAACGAGTTAACAGTAATTTAATTTTCCCTAATTAAGCAGTACACGAATAAAGCGATTACGCTGATTTGTTTAATCAATTTTAAAACAACACAGAAATACTCAATACTGTAAATATTAAGTTTGAGAATGGTTTGCACATTATTTTATGGATGAAGGAGATTAACCGATGACTAAAGGTAAATGCCCAGTAATGCACGGCGGCGCAACTGAAAGCGGTATGTCCAATATGGAGTGGTGGCCTAAAGCCCTGAACCTCGACATATTACATCAGCACGATAGTAAGACTAACCCACTTACTAATGATGTTAACTATCGAGAAATAGTTAAAACACTGGATGTATCTTCCCTCAAAAATGACTTACATGCTCTCATGACTGATAGCCAAGCGTGGTGGCCTGCTGATTGGGGCCACTATGGTGGTTTGATGATACGCATGACTTGGCATGCTGCAGGGACTTATCGAGTTGCAGATGGCCGAGGTGGTGCTAGCACGGGTAATCAACGATTCGCGCCACTTAATTCTTGGCCTGACAACGTTAACCTAGATAAAGCCAGACGCCTACTTTGGCCAATAAAGAAAAAATACGGCAATAAGCTCAGTTGGGCAGATTTAATCGCTTATGCCGGCACTATTGCCTATGAATCAATGGGTTTGAAAACCTTCGGATTCGCATTTGGACGAGAAGACATTTGGCATCCAGAAAAAGACATTTATTGGGGCTCAGAAAAAGAATGGCTTGCACCAAGTGGCGGTGAAGGCAGTCGTTATTCTGGAGAACGTGATTTAGATAACCCCCTTGCTGCCGTCATGATGGGATTGATTTATGTTAATCCTGAAGGCGTAGATGGGAAACCAGATCCCCTCAAAACAGCCCAGGACGTTCGAGTAACATTTGAACGTATGGCAATGAATGATGAAGAAACTGTTGCTCTTACAGCGGGCGGACACACAGTAGGTAAGTGCCACGGTAACGGTGATGCTAATTTATTAGAAGCAGATCCAGAAGGCGCTGAAATAGAAGACCAGGGCTTTGGTTGGTTAAACAAGACTAAACGAGGTATTGGCCGAAATACCGTATCAAGTGGTATTGAAGGTGCTTGGACAACCCACCCAACAAAGTGGGATAACGGTTACTTCCAACTATTGCTAAACCATGAGTGGCAACTACAAAAAAGTCCCGCTGGTGCATGGCAGTGGGAACCTATCGATATCAAGGAAGAAGATAAACCTGTCGATGTTGAAGATCTAACAACCCGATACAACCCGATCATGACCGATGCCGATATGGCCATGAAGGTAGATCCTGAGTATCGAAAAATATCTGAGCGATTTTATCAAGATCCAGCCTATTTCTCAGAAGTCTTTGCTCGTGCGTGGTTTAAATTGACTCACCGAGACTTGGGACCTAAAGCTCGCTATATCGGACCTGATGCACCGCAAGAAGATTTAATTTGGCAAGATCCAGTTCCTACTGGTGCAACTGATTATGATATTCAATCAGTTAAAGACAAGATTATAGAATCAGGACTCAGCACTAACGAGATGGTAACCACAGCTTGGGACAGCGCTAGAACGTTCCGTGGTTCTGACAAGCGAGGCGGCGCCAATGGAGCACGCATTCGTCTAGCACCTAATAAAGACTGGCAAGGTAACGAACCAGAGCGTTTAGCTAAAGTGCTTTCTGTCTATGAAGATATTGCTAATCAAACAGGTGCCAGTATTGCAGACGTTATTGTATTAGGTGGTAATGCGGGCATTGAAGCTGCAGCCAAAAAAGCAGGTGTCGATATTGTTGTACCATTCTCTGCTGGACGCGGCGATGCTACAGATGCAATGACAGATGCAGCTTCTTTTGACGTACTTGAGCCACTTCATGATGGCTTTAGAAACTGGCTGAAAAAAGACTATGTGGTCAGTGCAGAAGAACTCTTGTTAGATCGTTCTCAACTCATGGGACTAACTGCATGTGAAATGACATTACTCGTCGGTGGTATGCGTGTTATTGGTACAAACTATGGCGGTACTAAACACGGAGTCTTTACTGATAACGAAGGCGCATTGACCAACGACTTCTTCGTTAATCTGACCGATATGAAGTACAGCTGGAAACCAGCTGCAAAGAACCTATATGACATTGTCGACCGTCAAACTGACCAGCTAAAGTGGACTGCCACTCGCGTTGATCTTGTCTTCGGCTCAAACTCTATCTTACGTGCTTATGCCGAGTTATACGCACAAGATGACAACAAAGAAAAGTTTGTAAACGACTTCGTCGCAACATGGGTGAAATTAATGAATGCTGACAGGTTTTAAACAAAGCTAACCGCCTAACACCAAACTAGCCTGTGGTGAGTAGCACGCCTACTCAGCCGCAGGAAGACTTTTAAACATATTAATTTTTACACCTCAAGTAACACTTAAGGTGTAACAGCTTACAAATATCAGATACGAGGAATGAGTTATGACAGATATTGATATTGGCATTAGTAAAGAAAACAGAGCAGAGATTGCATATGGTCTAAAACGATTGCTTGCTGACTCTTACACCTTATATTTACAAACTCATAATTTCCATTGGAATGTAACAGGCCTGCAATTTCGCGAATTACACTTAATGTTCGAGGAGCACTATACCGAACTAGCAACTGCAGTCGACGACATAGCAGAACGTATTCGTACGCTTGATGAACCTGCTCCAGGTACTTATAAAGAGTTTGCCGAACTCAGTTCAATTACTGAAGTTGATGGTGTACCTACATCAATAGAAATGGTTAAGCTACTGACAAAAGGACATGAGCAAGTGATAAAAACGGCGCGAAGCGTGTTAAAAATAGCCCAAGAGGCTGATGATGAATCAACGGCTTCACTGGTGTCAGATAGAATGGGGATCCATGAAAAAACGGCTTGGATGTTAAGAGCAACCGTTAAGTAATAAACCCTTATTTTAATACTTACTCTCTGCAGAGAAATGGAGCTGTGCTAATTATTATATTGGCACAGTTTCATTATCAACACCTGCACCTGCCCGCAGTCAACACAGTCAACACAGTCAACACAGTCAACACAGTCAACACAGTCAACACAGTCAACACAGTCAACACAGTCAACACAGCCAACACAGCCAACACAGCCAACACAGTCAACCAGTGATTAAAGCCCTATCTCAATGCTTTTAAACTACAGCTTGCAACAACCGATTTCAGAATAGACGATTCAAGTTAGCAACCGCAGTTTTCTACTAAATGCTGACATTGTCTATTAATGACTTTTGTCGGTAAGCATGATTCTAAAGAGTAAATAAATGAAGTAAAAAGAAATGAATTTCTTCTCTCACCTTCTCAGTTAATACAAAGTTAATACAAAGTTAAATACTTATTTGAATCTAAGCTTGAAAATGACCCATAAAAAAACCGCTGCAAAGGCAGCGGTTTTTTAATTAAAGAGTTTAGTTAATAATTACTTATTAGCTTCACGTTCTTTAACTTCAGCAATTACTTTTTCAGAAACACTGTTTGGACATGGTGAGTAGTGAGCGAATTCCATAGAGAATTGGCCACGACCTGATGTCATAGTACGTAGTGAACCGATGTAACCGAACATTTCTGATAACGGTACGTCAGCTTTAATACGAACACCAGTAACACCAGCCATTTGGTCTTTGATCATACCACGGCGACGGTTAAGGTCACCAATAACGTCACCGACGTTATCATCTGGGCTGAATACATCAACGTTCATGATAGGCTCAAGAAGTTGTGCACCGGCTTTAGGCATAGACTGACGGAATGCGCCTTTAGCAGCAATTTCGAACGCGATAGCTGACGAATCAACTGCGTGGAAAGCACCATCTAAAAGTTCTAATTCAACATCTAATACTGGGAAACCAGCAACAGTACCAGTTCCCATCAATGATGCGAAACCTTTCTCAACTGCAGGCCAGAATTCTTTCGGTACGTTACCACCAACAACTTTAGAGCTGAAAGTGAAACCAGTGTTTTGCTCACCTGGACGGATGATGTAGTCAATTTTACCAAACTGACCAGAACCACCAGACTGTTTCTTATGCGTGTAGCTATCTTCGATTTCACGAGTAATAGTTTCACGGTAAGCAACTTGAGGTTCACCAACGATTAAGTCAACACCGTAAGTACGCTTAAGGATGTCTACTTTAATGTCTAAGTGAAGCTCACCCATACCTTTAAGGATGGTTTCGCCTGAATCTTCATCAGTTTCTACGCGGAAAGATGGATCTTCTGCAATCATTTTACCGATAGCGATACCCATTTTCTCTGAACCACCTTTATCTTTAGGTGCTACAGCGATAGAGATAACTGGCTCTGGGAATACCATTGCTTCAAGAGTACAAGGATGTTTAACATCACATAAAGTGTGACCAGTTTGAACATTCTTCATACCAACGATAGCGATAATATCACCAGCTTGCGCTGAATCTAATTCGTTACGCTCATCAGCTTGCATCTCAACCATACGACCAACACGTTCAGTTTTACCTGTAAACGAGTTAAGGATGGTGTCACCTTTCTTGATTTTACCTGAGTAAATACGTACGAAAGTAAGTGCACCGAAACGGTCATCCATGATTTTGAATGCTAAAGCTTTGAATGGCTCGTCAACTGAAACTAAAGCGTGCTCGCCTGTTTCGTTACCTTCTTCATCAGTAAGAGGCTGAGGATCAACTTCAACTGGATCAGGTAGGTAGTCAACAACAGCATCAAGAAGAAGCTGCATACCTTTGTTCTTGAACGCAGAACCACAGTATGTTGGGAAGAATGCCATTGTACGAGTACCCTTACGGATACAACGCTTGATGTCTTCCATAGCAGGCTCTTCGCCTTCCATGTAAGCTTCCATTAGATCGTCGTCTTGCTCAACAGCAGTTTCGATTAACATTTCACGGTATTCTTCTACCATGTCAACCATGTCAGCTGGAACGTCTTCGATCTTGTAGTTTTCAGCTTCACCAGTTTCATCCCATATCCAAGCTTTACGAGTTAATAGGTCAACAACACCTGTAAACTCATCTTCGATACCAATCGGTAAAACCATAACTAATGGGTTAGCTGCAAGAACATCTTGAGTTTGCTTAACAACGCGTAAGAAATCAGCACCCATACGGTCTAATTTGTTTACGAAGATGATACGAGCTACTTCTGATTCGTTAGCATAGCGCCAGTTAGTTTCTGACTGAGGCTCAACACCACCAGAACCACAGAATACACCAACACCACCATCAAGAACTTTAAGCGAACGATATACTTCAACAGTGAAGTCAACGTGGCCTGGAGTGTCGATAACGTTAAAACGGTGGTCATTCCAGAAACAGCTTACTGCTGCTGACTGAATGGTAATACCGCGCTCAGCTTCCTGTTCCATGAAGTCAGTAGTAGATTCACCATCATGCACTTCACCGATCTTGTGGATCTTACCGGTTAGCTTAAGGATACGCTCGGTGGTCGTGGTTTTACCCGCGTCAACGTGAGCGAAGATACCAATGTTTCTGTATTTGGATAATTCGGTCATGATTCAACTTTAATGATTAGTTAAGAGGTACACGGAGTATGAAAAAAGCTTAACACACCGCACATCTGGTTATTTTAGGCGCATATTGTAAGTGGGAACCTTCAAATGCGCAAATAGGACTTGCAAAATTTATCACATTTTGCAAAAAAAAATTGCCTTTAATTTCATTATTCCTAAATAAAACAATAAAATAAAAGTTATTGTTTATTTTTCAAACAACTTAGTTTTTCAGACCCAAATCGTGTATTTTTTATGACGAATAGGTTGAGTAAGACATTTTTTCTGCAATCGGCAACAAAAAAGCGAATTTGTATCAATTAATTCAATCTTAATTACGTTAATTTGTGTCGAGTTCAATCTTGCATAGCGATAAAAAATCCCCAGTTTTTCAACTGAGGATTTAGTTAAGCAATTTAGTTAGCGTAATAGCATTGCTATCACGCTAATTGATTGTTACTCACCATCAATAGGTAAAATAACAAACAGTAAATCGCCTTGAGAAACCTGCTGGCCATTACCATTCAGAATACGCTCAATTCGGTATTTCTGATTTTCAGGGTACAGCACAGCGTTTTGACGGTTAAATCCAGCTAGAGTTACTTGCGAGAACATCTTCATCGCTTCTGTAAGCGCTAAATTCTGATCCACAGTAACAATGTCACCTTCTTTAACAAAGTCTGGCTCACCTGGTGCTGGTGAGGTATAGAAGATACCTGCACCTTGTGCCAATACTTTAAGCTCATTACTTTCAGCAACACGCAGTGATTCAGTGTCTAAACCTACTGTTTCAGCAGCCGCTTCCATCTCTGCGACAAGTGCAGGCACGTCTAGCTCAGCCATTAGGCGTGGTAAGTAATTGGTATCGTAAACACCTTCATTAAACGTCGCATCCTTGAGGATAAGCTTCAATAATGGAATGTTAGTTGCGATACCTTTAATTACTACGCTATCAAGATAAGCTGACATCTTAGTCACAACATCTTCACGTGATTCACCGCGAATAATGATTTGAGCAATTAAGCTATCGTAGTAAGGCGATACTTCTTTACCAGTCTCAGCGATAGAGATAATTTCAATACCTTCACCTTCAGGCATGATGCACTCAGTGATCATTCCTGGATTAGGTAATAACTGCAGCACACCATCGCTATCAAGCGCGGCTTTTTCAGCAGTCACACGCACTTCCATCGCGTAACCTTGATCAACAGGTTGTAAATCTTCAATTGAGCGGCCCGCAGCAATATCAAACTGCGCGCTAACAATATCAATACCTGAAGTTGCTTCAGTAACAGGATGCTCTACTTGAAGACGTGTGTTCATTTCCATGAAGTACACTTCGTTAGCATCAAGGTTGTAAATAAATTCAACCGTACCAGCGCCCATGTAATCAGTCGCATCACCTAAGGCACGAGTATATTCAAGTACACGTTGTTTCAGCTCTTCAGGCAACATAGTAGAACCAGACTCTTCAATCACTTTCTGGTTGTTACGTTGTACTGAACAGTCACGAATACCCAATACTTTGGTGTTACCAAATTTATCGCGTAGTAACTGTACTTCGATGTGACGTAGAGACGTGACATACTTCTCTAAGTACAAGTCACCATTACCAAATGCTGCAGCAGCTTCTGTCGATGTCTTTTGGAATAATCCAATCATATCTTCAGGTTTAGTTACAACTTGAATACCTTTACCGCCACCGCCTTGTACTGCTTTAAGCAATACTGGATAGCCAATTTCAAGCGCAACATTCACCGCTTGTTCAGCATTGGTCAAAATACCGTGCGAACCAGGTACTACAGGTACATTTTGGTCTTGTGAAGTTTTAATCGCATTCGACTTGTTACCCATCGTCGTCATTGAATGCACGCTTGGACCAACAAAGTTAACACCGTTGTTCACACATAAAGCGGCAAATTGTGGGCTTTCAGATAAGAAACCAATACCTGGGTGAAGCGCATCAACATTTTCGTAATCAGCGACTTTAAGTACTGAATAAGCATTCAAGTAACTTTCGTCTGATGTATTACCACCAATACAAACCAGCTTATCGTTTACTTTAAGCATGTCAGCTGGGACTGAAGTCATATCTGGATCTGATGCCACTAACACAACGTTAATCTTGTTGTCGTGGGCCTTACGGATCAATTTAACTGCTGTACAGCCACGAGCATGCACTAAGACTTTATCGATAGGCTTCATCAGCTCACGAGGATCGTCTTGAACAATCTTTTCTTCTATTGCTTTTACTTCAGGCACTAAGCTTGATAGTGCTTTAGCAATGATTTCATTGGCATGTAAATTAGGTAGCGGCATTAATGGGTCAATGCTTGATAAATGGCTATCTAACGTATCGCTGAACGGGTTGTGAACCAAGCCAGTCATTGCACCAGGTACTTTCGACAAGTAGTTCGATAGCGTTGCTGTAGACGGTAAGTAAGCAGGTACTACCATTTGGCCAGCAAATGGCATGTTGGTGCCAGATAGGTAATAAGTTTGCACTAATGGATGGGTAACAAAACTTGCTTGTGCACCACCGGTACAATCACCAAAACCGAACATCAACACTGGTAACTCGTTATCACGAACAAAACGAGTGATACGGTCATTAACCACAGCCATTGAGAATAGTGCAGCTGCACCTTCTTTGGTTTGCATACCACCAGAACTGATGAAACACACCACTGGCAATTTACGCTTAGCACATTCAATTAATAGCGCGCTGAATTTTTCAGCACTGGCCATATCGAATGCACCCGCTTGGAAAGCAATATTTGATACGGCAACACCAACGCGATGTTTGTTATCACCATGCTCAAAGTCAGCGACACCGGTAATCAAACCACATGGGCGAATGCCTTTGTCTAATGCATCTTCAATTGATAAACGGAAACCTGGGAAGTTAAGTAAGTTAGCCGACATTTTGTCGCCATTTAACTCTTCAAATTCGCTGAAGAACTTACCTATAACATTCTCCCAACCCATTTTTCCTTGGCGCTTTTCGTCGCGAAGTACTTTTTGGATTAATAGATCTTGATAGCCCATGGTGAGGCGGTTCCAGAAATCTTTACGACGACCAATACGCACAGGGTTAATTGCACCGGTGTACTTGCTTTGGTCTTCTTCACTGTCAAAGTATTCAGGTAATAAACGCTCAAAGAAATAGGTCAAGATAACGAATAAGCTGTCGTTTAATTGTGGGTTACCAACACTCTTCCATTGCTCTACACGTGTCAGTAATTCTGCACGGTTAGATTGGTCCATGAAGAATTTAAGCCATTTATAGAACTTAGCTTTATCGTTTGCGTCATCATTTTTTGAGAGTGCAATATCGATAGAGGTATGTAGTAGCTTATCAACTGACTCACGAGAAAGACTCTTAGACATCATCGCTTCTTTCGAAATCGACGCTAAGTTCTGAACCACATTGTCGTATAACGCATTAAAGATAAGTACGTTATGACATTGCCAAATGAAATCTTCACGCAGCTCATCGTTAACCACAATATCCAGTACTGTTAACTGGTTTAATTCTGGCCAAGGTGCTTGCGTTTTAGATGCTGGCAGTGATTCAAGATGCTTAATCAAGCCTTTGAAGTTGTTAGCTGCGTTACTCTTCCAGCGATGGTATAAAGACCAACCAATGTTGAACAATAATGCCTTACGGGCTTTCTTATAGTTCTCTTTTGGCTCACCCAAAATGAAACGTGTAATCACGTTACGCTCAGTAGAGATTTCATTACGCTTACTATCGAACGTGCCCCAAAGCTTATTCAATTCTTCATCGTAAACGAGTTTATCAGGTGTTGATAACCAAGCTTGGAAGACACTGTCTTGCTCTTGTTGGATACGCTCAAGTAAGTCCCCTTCTGGCACACTCACTTTTGATAAACGACCGTACTGTTCAACAGAAATTGAATGAATACGGCTACGCAGTGTTAGGTAACGTAAATAACGGTATGCACTACCAAATAAGTTGTGGTGCATGGTTGGGCTGCTAGCAACGGCCAAACCTTGGTTATTCTCTAACGCCACTAAGTTCTTAGATGGGTCCAAGTAACGGGTCAAACTACGATCGTAATGCTCACGTAAGTCTTCTGATTCACGTACGAAATTAATGGCAGCAGTTTCTACCGCTTCGATACTACTGATGATGGCGCGGCGTAAATTATGCTGACGCTCATCTTTATCGTATGGAGAGAAGTCAACGATACCATCGATACAACCTGCAGTAAGTAACTCTTCAGGCGAAACACCCACTGATTTGGCACATTCTTGCCAAGATAAGTTGTACTTACGCGCGATAGATTGCAAACCTTGTGGCTGAATCGTATTGAAAATACCATCGCGTAATGAAAGTAAGATATTCGCTGCAGCTAATGGAATTGCGCCACCTGAGTAACCTGCGCCGATAACAATACCGACGGTAGGCACGTCAACGTTAGCACTTTCAGCAATCGCTTTAGAAATTGTGTGAGCTTGGTTTTGGCTGTTAGCGACTTCACCCGCATCGGCACCTGGAGTATCAATTAAATAAACGATTGGCATTGATAGTTCAGAGAAGTGACGAATAGCTTTACATGCAGCTAAGTGATGTTCTGGCATCCAAGCGCCATTACCCGTGGTTCTTTCTTGGGCAATAAAACCAACACGACGAGTACGAGAACCAAAGTTTAATTCGATTTCCGCACTGTAGAATGCACCAAGGTGAGTTTCGCTAATCATCTTACCTTTAAGATCAGCAATAACACGCTTTGCACTTGGGCGATTCTTATCTTGAGTTGGCTGAATGACTTTCGTCACGTAGGTATCGACATCTAATGTCGCTAACTCTTTTAAGTTTGATTGAATTGCATCTTCAGATAACAATCCTTTAATTTCTTCGGCCAAAGATTGCTTGCTATGAGCAGGAAATAATGAAAAATCTTTAGCTAAATGTTCCGCTTGTAAAAATAGCGGATCAGCCGCTTGAGCTGTTGTCTTGTTTACGGGCTGCTTTTTGCTAGTCATCAAAAGATCCTCTGCTTATATAGCCTCTAAAATTTTTAGACGGTAAATATAACTTTGTTCCCTGTCAAATTACCATTAAACTATCGGAGACGCTTTGTTCCATTTTTGAGACAGTGAGGCTAAGGTGCCTGATTTAAACGGTATGATGCTGTTTGCAGCAGTAGTTAGAGCAAAAGGTTTTTCCCAAGCAGCCCGAGACATCGGACAACCAAAATCAACCATTAGTCGCAAGGTTGCTCAGCTAGAAGAGCAGCTAGGCGTGCGGTTACTGCAACGTGACACCCGTAATTTAAGTCTCACTCAAGTCGGTTCGTTATTCTTTCAACACTGTGATTCTATCAGTCAAGAAATCGATGCAGCCAAAGCCATTATTGAAAATACCCATAGTGATATCTCAGGTTCACTACGAGTGGCCATACCAGTCTCATTCTCCCAAGAAGTGATCGCTAACTTATGCAGTAGCTTTATGCGCCTTTATCCTAATATCGAACTGGACGTTCAATTTACCGACAGTAACGTTGGCTTAGTCGGTGAAGGATATGACATCGCCATTAAATATGGTCCACTAGAATCTTCTGACTTAGTGGCTAAACTGCTATTTGAACGTCAACCTATTTTAGTCGCAAGTCCCGGATATCTCAAAAAATCAGGCACCCCTGCTACCCCACAAGAGTTGGCACAACACAGCGGCATATTATTAGGCACCAGTTTATCCGCGCCAATTTGGCCTGTGGGTAAAGGTAGTCGCAAGACCATGGCAAGCTTTCAACGTAAAGTGAGAGTGAACAGTGCCAGTATGGTCAAACGCTTAGCACAAGATGACTTTGGCATTGCGATGTTATCAAATAACAGTTGTAAGCAAGAGCTTGCTGCAGGCAGCCTAGTGCCGATATTACAAGAATGGCCAATGGAATCATTTAAAGTTTATGGCGTCTATTCAAGCCGTAAGCAATTAGCCAATAATATTAGTGCCTTTCTAGACTTTTTTGCCAAACGATATAGTAGCCAAGAGTCTTTGCAATCAATAATGAATTAGTATGAAAGCCGTGGTAAATTAAACCATAACAACGAAAAGACATCCTAAAGGAATAGCCATGTTCAAGCCCTTAATTATCAGCACCTTAATTGCTGCAGCACTGTTAACGTCAGCAGCCAGTTGTGCCAAAAATGATGCCGCAAACCTAGACGTTGAAGAATTACGTTTACCTAAAGTGATGGATGTTATGGCGGATGTGGCGAACCGTTTTGATAATTTAAATAGTCAATTAGATAGCCAGCTTAGTGCCTCAACAGATGAGTTAGCCATTACCCAAATGGTTGCCTCACAAGGTACAAAATTATGGCAACAAGCTGTCGCAGATGTAAAAGCGGGCAACTACGATGACCGCGCGCTTTACTGGAGCCGATTGGCAATGCGCCAAACCTTAAAAACCGCTGATGCAGGCTATAACATCGTCCCTTGGCAACGAGACATTCTTGTTAAGGCATTTGAAAAGTCTTCTCGTGGTTTAAGCGATATTCACTTTAAACCAGAAACTCGCATCAAAATTTTACTGACAGGTTTTGATCCTTTCTTTTTAGATAAAGACATCACCCAAAGCAATCCATCAGGCTTAACAGCATTAGCACTCGACGGTATGACGTTTGATGTTAATGGACAGCAAGCACAAATTGAAACCGTGATGATCCCAGTCAGATTTGCCGACTTTGATAACGGCATTATCGAATCATTACTCACACCAATGTATCGCGATAACAGCATCGATATGATTTTCACTGTGAGTATGGGACGCGATGACTTTGATATTGAACGCTTTCCGGCTCGCGGCAGAAGTGCAGCAGCCCCAGATAACTTAAATGTTTATACTGGCGCGAACAAAGCAGCACCTAAAGCGCCGTTTTTTAATGGTGGCACATTAAATGGTCCAGAGTTTGTTGAGTTTTCCTTACCTGTAAGCGCCATGCAAAAAGCAGAAGGCCAATGGCAGGTGAATGATAATCATCAGGTCACTACTATCAGCCGTGGACAGTTTGATGCGAAATCAATTTATGAATTGGCAAATGAAACCTCGGTAGAAGGTTCAGGTGGTGGTTATTTATCAAATGAGATTTCATACCGCAGTATCTTACTCAAACAACAATTTAACCGTGATATTCCAGTAGGTCACATTCATACCCCGAGAGTCAGCGGCTATGATGCAGATACTGAATGGGCTATCGTTGAGCAAATCGTTGAAATGGTAAAACTGGCAGCAGCTGAATAATCAATGCTATAAATGGATTTGCTGCAACCGGATTGCAGCAATCCAGCTCCACAAAATATACTCACTGATATCGCCATTGTTGGGTACCACTCTCCATAACAATGTATTGTGATTATACATTCATGAACCACGATTATTTGAGTCAGGTACAAGCCAGCTTCTATGTTCAAAACCTTGTTTAGTCGCCCAACAAAGCTCTCTTCTACCAAAGCAAGCAGTGTGGGTTCATCCCATGCCCGCTCTATAGCTAAAAGCTGCCTACCTAAAACTGAAGTTCAACAATCTGTACTTAAAAAGATTGAAGCTGATTACCAACAGGCAGAGGCAATTCTCGGCCGTCAATTCCCAAGACCCATTGTTCAATTTACCTTAAGAGGAAAAAGTGCAGGTACAGCACATTTACAGCTGAATAAATTACGCTTTAATCCTGTGTTACTTGAAGAAAACAGTACGGAATTTATTGAACAAGTCGTGCCACATGAAATTAGCCATCTGTTAAGTTATCAATTATTTGGGCGAGTAAAGCCCCATGGCGTTGAATGGCAGCGCATCATGCACCAAGTTTATAACGTCCCAGCACACACCACTCATCAACTTAATACCCAGTCTGTAGCAGGTAAACAGTTCGAGTATTATTGTGCATGTGGCCCAGTGCAGTTATCAATTAGACGCCACAATAAAGTATTGCGCAATCAAACCCAGTATCGCTGTAAAAACTGCTCGCAAGTGCTGGCAGCAAAAGCATAATAAATAGCTTATTTGATTAGTTAATCTGATTGCATCACAGGTACCAATCCCTTACCATCCTTCGCAAATATCAACTGATACCAACCCGTATCAATTGTGCCGTATTAATGAAGTTAGGGTTTATTGTGTCGTACCATAAAACAAACAAAATATATCAACTGCCAACACTGCTGTTTATCTTTCTTGCTGTCATTATCACAAGTTATAGCGCGCAAGCAGCAAAGCACCCCACTAGTTTTAGAAGTGCTAAAAAAGTCGCTCAAAAAATTTATAGTACTTCTTTGCCTATGACGAGCTTCTATTGTGGTTGTGATATCAATGTCGTTGGTAAACAATGGAAACCAGATTTAGAAAGTTGCGGTTATCAAGTCCGTAAGCAAATCCCAAGAGCCAATAGAATTGAATGGGAACATGTAGTCTCGGCGTGGGAGTTTGGTCATCAGCTGCAATGTTGGCAAGATGGTGGGCGTAAGAATTGTGGCAGAACCAGTAGCCAATTTAAAAAAATGGAATCTGACTTGCACAACCTAACCCCTGCTGTCGGTGAAGTGAACGGCGATAGAAGTAACTACCGATTTAGCGAATGGAATGGACAAGCCACTCAATACGGCCAGTGTGCTATGGTAGTCGACTTTAAAGGTCGTAAGGCTCAGCCGCCAAAGCAAAGTCGCGGCGCCATTGCTCGAACCTATTTTTATATGCAACAAGACTATGGATTATCTATTTCTTCCAGCCAAAAACGTTTATTTGAAGCATGGAATAAAACTTATCCAGTTGATCAAGTAGAATGTCTACGGGATCAACTTATTGCAAAAAACCAAGGCAATCATAATAGTTTTGTTTTAAAACAATGTCAGAATCTCGGCCTCATTGATTAAGGATCTACTATGCGCGTCCCAAGAATTTATCAACCTATCAATGAACTTACTGTTAATCAGCAAGTAAAACTAGACGAAGATGGTGCTGCACATATCGGCCGAGTGTTACGCATGAATGAAGGTGACAACATTAGCCTGTTCTGTGGTGATGGCTATGATTATCTTGCAACCATTGTCAGCGCGAATAAGAAAAACGTCACCGTTGAGATTATCGAACAAACAGCTAACGAATCTGAATCTCCTCTGAATTTGCATTTAGGTCAGGTAATTTCTCGAGGTGACAGAATGGACTTCACCATTCAAAAATCAGTTGAATTAGGTGTTACCACGATTACACCGCTGTTTTCTGATCGATGCGGCGTCAAACTCAGTGGCGAGCGCCTAGAAAAGAAAATCAATCAGTGGCAAAAAATTGTCATCAGTGCCTGCGAACAATCAGGGCGCAGTTTTGTGCCTACAGTCAGACCTGCAATGACTTTAAGCCAATGGTGCGCAGAGCAAACAGATGCAGTAAAGTTGAACCTGCACCCTCGGGCAGCACATGGTATTAATGGTTTATCATTAAAAAATAACAAAGTGCGGTTATTAATTGGCCCAGAAGGCGGTCTATCAAAAGAAGAGATCGCCATGACAGAAACGCACCTCTTTACAGACGTATTACTTGGCCCACGAGTGTTACGAACAGAAACAGCTTCACTAACTGCGATTACCGCTTTGCAACTAAGATTCGGTGATATCGGTTAATCAATGATATAAGCATTGAGAAAATAAGGATAAAAGTATGATCAAGCTCGGCATAGTAATGGATCCAATCAGCGACATTAACATTAAAAAAGACTCTAGCTTTGCCATGTTAATGGCTGCTCAGTCACGCGGTTACCAACTGTATTATATGGAAATGCAAGATCTTGCCATGGTAAATGGTAAGGCAATGGCCAATATGCGTTCGTTAACAGTTGAAAATAACGCCGACAAGTGGTTTGAATTAGGTGAAAGCATCGACACACCACTTGCTGATTTAGACGTCATTTTAATGCGTAAAGATCCGCCTTTTGATACTGAATTTATCTATGCCACTTATATGCTTGAACGCGCTGAAGAAGAAGGCGTTTTGATCGTCAATAAGCCGCAAAGCCTTCGCGATGCTAATGAAAAGCTATTTACTGCTTGGTTCCCAGAATTTACCCCAGAAGCCGTTGTCACGCGCGATGCTAAACGTATCCGTGATTTCTTAGCTGAACAAGGCGATATCATTCTTAAGCCACTTGATGGAATGGGCGGCGCTTCAATTTTTCGCGTCAAACAGGATGATCCGAATATTGGAGTGATTTTAGAAACCTTAACCGAACACGGCACACGCTATGCGATGGCGCAAGGCTTTATCCCTGAAATTAAACAAGGTGATAAACGCATTTTAGTGGTTGATGGTGAACCCGTGCCTTATTCATTAGCGCGTATTCCAATGAAAGGCGAAACTCGCGGAAACTTAGCAGCTGGCGGAAGCGGTGTACCACAACCTTTATCAGAAAGTGATTTCCATATCGCTCGTACATTAGGTCCTGAGCTCAAAAAACGTGGGCTTATTTTTGTCGGTTTAGACGTGATTGGCGACAAACTCACCGAAATTAACGTTACTAGCCCCACTTGTATTAAAGAAATTGAAGCTGCATTTGATGTCGACATTACTGGCATGTTGATGGATGCCATTGAAGTACGAGTTAATAAACAAGCTTAATCTGTATCCAGCCTATTAACATTGCTGATAGGCTGGTGCTTTAAGTTTTGAACACGATAGTTTTTCAGGATTTACCATGCTAATAAGAACAACACTGAGCTTAATACTCGGGATAACCCTGTGCTTTTCAAATAGCACATTTGCTAACGAACAATTACTAGCAAAAGCTGATACTAAAGCTGAACAAACTGCATCACAGATCCAAGTGCACGTCTCTAGTGTATCGGACACTTCAATTATCAAAGCATCTGACAATGCGGCGAAAAAAGTAGATAACGAAATCGACCCAACCACATTACCTGCTGATATCGTGGCGCCTATTACCAATATCGCCAGCAAACAAGTCAGAGTATCAACAGCACCATCTAAACCTAAAAACATGGTTATTATGATTGGTGATGGCATGGGACCCGCTTATACAACTGCCTATCGTTATTTCAAAGATAACCCTGAAACAGAAGAAATAGAACAAACAGTCTTCGACCGTTTGTTGGTTGGTATGGCAAGTACCTATCCAGCTTCTGTAAGTGGCTATGTCACCGACTCAGCGGCTTCGGCGACAGCACTTGCCACTGGTTTTAAAACCTATAATGGCGCGATTTCTGTTGATGTAGAGAAGCGTCCTCTCAAATCGATAATGGAGATGGCAAAAGAGCGCGGTTTATCAACCGGCCTTGCCGTCACTAGCCAAGTGAACCACGCCACGCCTGCGGCATTTTTCGCACATAACGAGCACCGCAGAAACTATGTTGAAATAGCTGAAGCTTATTTAGATTCAGATGCAGATGTCATATTGGGCGGCGGGCAAAAATATTTCTCTGATAGCTTACTCAAGCAATTTACTAACAAAGGCTACCAACACATTACTGAATTTTCAGAGCTTGAAAACATTTCTCAACCTAAAGTCCTTGGTCTATTTGCTGAAGTGCAATTGCCTTGGGTCATTGACGATAAGCAAGGCTACAAACTCAGTACATTAACCAAAAAGTCTTTGCAGTTATTATCTCAAAATGAACAAGGCTTTGTGTTAATTGTTGAAGGCAGCCTGATTGACTGGGCAGGACACTCCAATGACATTGCGACGGCAATGGGCGAGATGGACGAGTTTGCTAACGCAATTGAAGTGGTAGAGCAATTTGTACGTGAAAGCCAAGATACCCTAATGGTCGTTACAGCCGATCATAATACCGGTGGTTTATCGATTGGTGCTAATGGTGAATATGCTTGGAAACCAGAGATACTGCATAACATTAACGCTTCACCAAACAAGATTGCAGAGCAGCTTATCGGCACTGATGATTGGCAAGCCAGTTTTAATAAATTTGTCGGCTTCGAAGCTTCTGAGCAAGAACTTAGCACTTTAGATACAGCGAGAATGCAAGGTCAAAAGCAGCTGACTAAGTCAATCATGACCATTATTGATTTACGTACTAACACTGGCTGGACTTCAGTGGGACATACTGCATCAGATGTACAAGTATTTGCTGCAGGGCCTGGTTCACGTTTATTCAGTGGTCATCAAGATAACACTGAAATCGCAACTAAAATGATGAGCTTATTACCGCAAATCTCAAACTAAACAATCACTTAATTAGATTTTTAATCAAATTAGTACTGATATTAAGAGCAACCCATTAAATCGATGAGTTGCTCTTTTTATTTGCTCACCATTTACAAGTTTTGCATCAAGAAGCACACTATTGAGTTGTACTGACGTTGCTCATTTTCAGTGAGTTTAGAGATAAACACTGCACGACTTATTTGCTATAATCCGCCAATAACTATTGGGTTAATATATTAAGGTCGATTCTGTGCTCACCAACACTTCTCAAGTTCTGCTACGAAACATTCAATTTGTCGAAAACCAGAATGTACTGATTCTAAATCATGAAGCAGATGCCTTAGCTGTTGAATTGCTGGATACTGCTAGCTCAGTGACTGCATTAGCCTTAGATTTTAATCATCATCAAACAATAGCAAAACAGACAAAAGCAAACCTACACTGTTATTTTGGCCATGACGTCCCTGTAGATGCTCAGTTACAAACTTTTGATACTGTGGTGATTTACTTCCCAAAAGCAAAAGCTCTCGCGCCATACCTTTTCCTGTTGGCTGCCAAGCACCTTAATGTTGGCGGTACACTCATTGTCATTGGGGAAAACAAAGGCGGCGTAAAGTCTCTGGCTAAATTACTACCAAACTATTATTCAACCGCGTTAAAACGCGATAATGCTCGTCATTGTTTATTGTTTGTCGCTGAACTTATACAAGCAGCACCTAAGCTGAATATTAATGACTGGGTGAGTCAATATCAGTTGGCCACACCTCAAGGTAATATCACAATCTGCAATTTAGTGGGCGTGTTTAGCGAAAAGAAACTTGATCAAGGCACAGAGCTATTGTTATCACACCTACCCGAGCTCACAGGCAGAGTACTCGACTTTGGTTGTGGCGCTGGCGTTATTAGTGCGGCGATGCTAAAGGCTAACCCGAGTCTTAATATTGATTGTATCGATATTAATGCCATGGCATTAAAAGCTTGCGAGCTGACACTTGAGGCAAATGACATGAAAGCCAATGTATATGCTTCAGATGGGTTTAAACAAATATCTGGTAAATTTGATGGCATCATCTCAAACCCACCCTTCCATGACGGTTTAGCGGCAACCACACAAATTGCTAAAGACTTCGTAAAATCAAGCGCTAACAGCCTGTCAAATAAAGGGGTTTGGCAAATCGTTGCTAACAGAAACCTCCCCTATGCAGACACAATTGCTGAAGAATTCGGACAAGTGAACGTGCCAGCTGAAAACAATAAGTACAAACTATATTTTTTTCATAAGTAACAAAGTTTTAACAGTTATTAGGTTTCTAAGAAAAATATATCATTTAGTGAAAAAACAACTGCGTTCTGACTAGTTTTTATCATAAAAAACCGCTACATTTTGTTAGTTAATAACAAGAACGTCACTAAGGCGCATTGACCTGATAACCTTCTCAGGCTATGAATAAAAGGTATTTTATGTTGGATTGGAGCTTAGCGGTTTTTAATGAAAACCAAACTCAAGTTGAGTTTCGTGTTATCCCCAACACTCATGGGCCAGTGTCTGAAGACGATGTCAGTAAACTGCTAACTCAACCTGAGTTTGCCATGCTGCGCCCCATGCAGCACAACATTCATAATGCTGTTGCCGAAATCAATGCGCTATGTGGTCAAGATAACGGTCAACATGAGTTATTTTTTGTTATTGCTGAGCGTGCTGATGGCAAAGTCATCATAGATATAAACGAAGATAAAATGTCTGCCTCGATGACGTTAGAAGCTGCTTGGGGCGGCAAAGATCCATCACTGCCAATGATCCTCAACGGACTTAAATCTTACAAAGTAAAAATGGGCTTAAGTAAGCCGAAAATTCAATCTCTTATTCAGCAATTAGCCATTCTTCCCCCAGGTGAGTCTTGTGACAGTGTTATCGCCGTCGGTAAATTACCCGCCAACGGTATTAATGCTAGCTTGAGTAGAAAAGTTCCACTTGCTCGTGAGCGATTATTGCAACCACAAGAGCGTGAAGACGGCTCGGTAGATATGCGTAACCTAGGCGCCATGATAATGGTTAAACCTGGTGATGTATTAATGGTTAAAACGCCTGCAACTTCTGGCACTGCTGGATATAACATCCATGGTGAAGCCATATTACAGGTTGAAGGAAAAGATCTGTCGATGCAGCCTGGTAGTGGCACAGAAATCGACCCTGAAGATCCATATAAACTGATCGCTACGGTGGCAGGTCAGCCTGTTGAAAACAAAAAAGGTATGCAAGTCGATGACGTGCTGCAAATTAAAGATGTCGACGTAAAGTATGGTCATGTTGATTTTGAAGGCAGTATTTTAATCACAGGTGACGTTCATGAAGGTATGAAAGTAAAAAGCAGTGGTGACATTACGGTCATGGGCTTTGTTGAATCAGCAACCTTAGAAGCCGATGGTGATGTTATTGTCAGCAAAGGCATTATTGGCAGGCAGATTAAAGAACATGAACTCAGTAATAACATCACAGCGCAAGGGCAAATTTGTGCTCAGTTCGTACAATATTCAAATTTAACTGCCCACAGTGATATTTTAGTGACTAAGCAACTTCTGCATAGTCATTCGCAATCGGATAGCGTTATTACTGTCAGCGATCCTAGCGCAAAGCGCGGTGATTTAGTTGGCGGTAGAGCAACCGCTAAAAAAGGCATTAAAGCTGTCGCCTTTGGTGCAACCGCAGGCACAAAAACAGAACTTTATTGCGCTATGCACCAAGCAGAGCTTAGAGCAGAAGTTAAAGAGTGCGATGCTAAAGCGAAAAAATTAGTTGTGATGGGGCTTGATATCGAAGCTCGGCTCAGAAAACTTCCGCCTAAATCAGAATGGCAAACTGACGCTGGCATGATAGAGCAAGTGAAAATGATGCTCGATGAAAAGAAAGAAGTCGCGAATAACCGTGCTAAAGCAGAGTCTGAGTGTAAACAGTTACAACAAGAGGTCGGAGGTTATTACAGCAAGCACTTTATTCAAGCTGAACAGCATATTTTCTCCAATGTCGAAATCCATATTGGCCCTGCTCAAAATCGAACCCAAAGAGAGCATGGACCTTGTCAGATTAAAAACCTTCATAATGAAATCAGTTTTGATTACGGTAGCCATTAAAACTGATGGTGATAAATGCTATGGATAACATTTGTTGGCCTGCAATTATCAAGCAACAAGAAAGTGAAGAGCTGATTTATCTAGCCAGTGAGAGAGATTGGCTAGAGTTTTGTTGCTTGCAACCACACATCTATGATCACCAAGATCAGCTATTAGACACTGCAGGGCTAACCTTTAATATTGTTATCGAACCGACGATAGACTCAAGCTTGATGCAGGTACCACAACCCACAGCGGAATTACCTCAACTTGAAATAAGCCAACACCCTATCGATATTGTCAGTTTTATCCATTTGGTTCGACAACACGCAGTATTAAACGGCCATTGCTGTAGCGCTAAAATTGTTTTTAGTGATATAAAGCAAGGGATTGAAGCTGTCGCTTATCTTGAATCTATTTAGCTTGAGTCGCCTTTGCCTATCAGGCAGAATGCCTAGCGTTTTTAATAATTGCATCGAACAATGTATCAATTAAATCACACCACCAATCATCAACTTCTCATCATAACAATGGAACAGCTAAATTTATGGAACTGCTGAATATAGAATGCCTTGGTAAACGCCTACGATTAGAAGGCTCCATGGCGGGCTGGCAACAACTATATTGGGACAATCAATTAGTCTCGCAAAAGTCAGCATCTGTAGATAATCAGGCTTTTAACATACATGAGTTTGAGTTATCACGGCCCGCTTCCATGCAAACATCGAGCACTGATGATGTCATTACAGAAGCCAGTAGAAACATCATAAAAGTCCGTCTCGAAGCCGATGTGCAATGGCAGCCGTTTCTCATAAACTATGTAGTGCTCGTCGATAAAGACACCATTGCTGAAGGACAACGTAATACCAAGGATATTGAACAACAAGTTCCTGAAGTTGCCCCAGTAAAAAAACAACAATTCAGTATGGTGGGATTGGCATCTTTAGGATTTAAATTACTTAAAAGTGCCAAAGTGGTTAAAGCGATGCTGGCAGCTGCGAGTGTTGCTGCCTATTCGTGGCTTTTTTCAATCGAGTTTGCCTTGGCATTAATCGCTTGTTTGGTTATCCATGAGTACGGTCATATCAAGGCAATGAAACACTTTGGCATGAAGACTAAAGGCATCTATCTCATCCCATTCATGGGTGGTTTAGCGGTCAGTGACGAGCGCATTAATACCCGTTGGCAAAATGTAGTGATATCTATCATGGGGCCCACATTTGGCTTAATAATGTCGATAGGTTGCATGATAGCTTACTGGGTCACTGGCAATATATTCTTCGCTGGCCTCGCTAGTTTTAACGCCTTACTAAACCTGTTTAATTTACTACCAATTTTACCTTTAGATGGCGGTCATATTTTAAAAAGCATTACCTTTTCGATGAACAGCATGGTCGGGCTTATCGCCTGTATGGCTGGCGCAGCAATCGGTGTGTTCATCAGTTACAGTTTAGGTTTAGCATTACTTGGTTTCTTGTTATTAATCGGTAGCCTAGAAATTGTGTTTGAATGGAAAACCCGCCATCAAAGTCATTTATTACCGTTAGATAGATACGGCCAGATATTTTCTACGATTTGGTATTTTTTAACTGTGGGTATTTTGATTGGAATTATCTGGTACTTTGCAGGCTCTGGTGATGACATGCTGGCTATGCCACTTGAAATATTGAAGAGTTAACAAGAATTAAAGTGGGTTATTTCGAAAGTTTAACCCACTTACCTTACGCAGTTTATATTTGGTATTGAGTGTCCCAAATGATAGCTAAGTTCTAGTCCTAAGTTCTAAGTTCTAAGCACTACGCCCTAAGCCTAAGCCTAAGCTCTAAGCTCTAAACTCTAAACCCAGGAAAAATCATACATCATTTAATCTCAAACACATTCGTCATCACTTTATACAGCTCAGTACCTTGATGCACTGATGCCGAAGCAAAGTGCAAAACAGGCACGCAATCACAAGGTAAACTCACTGACGTTAACGCTTGTTCTGAGCCATATTGATCAAGTCTTAATAGGGTAACTAACGACTCACCTGCTGCCAGCGGCTTGCCCACTTCTGCACAATATTCTACTAATCCCGCTTTTGGTGCATGAAACTTTTTGTAATCTTTCAAATAACAGCCCCAGCGCGGCATCTCAGCTGGTAGCACTTTCTCTTCAATCACACCTCGGTGACTCAAATAAGCCAAAATTCCTAGCGCATCTTCTTTAGCGTCGGCCATATCAATGCGCTCTTGGCTAGCCAGTTCTAAGGTAAATGCGGCAACCGGTACATCAAAATGACGTTGTTGGGTGGCGCAATATTGTTGAAGCTGCCACCATGGATAAAAAGCGGCTTCGTCCATCGCACCGCCAAATTCATTTGGAATTATCAATGAAAAGGGAATAGAGAAGAATCCAGCGGCTTCAACATCATATTCAGGACAATATAAATGTTTGGCTGATTTCGGACCAGTATGTAAATCTAATACAATATCAGCGTCGTGGGCCATTGATTGCAAGCTAACCGCAAGGCGGTGTCCTGTGCTTATGCCCCAAGTATTGGCGATACGTTGTTGACAGCTACGGGTTAATAATTCACGAAAAGCCACGACTAACTCAGCATCTGATAATCCTTGGTTTAGTTCAAACCATTGAGGAATATTGCTAATAATATCAGCATGTTCATAATATTCACGATTCCAATTGACCCCAGTGATCGGGTCAAACCGCCCCAGGGTAAACTCGCCACTTTTTTGGTTTATACCTAGTGGGTTAGCAAGTGGAAGACAGCGAATATCACCTAAAATAGTGTATGATTCTAGCAAGGTCATTAGCTGATAAATAACCGCATTACCTTGTACTTCTGCGCCATGAACATTTGCTTGAATGTACACAGAAGGCGCAGCGCTATCGCTTCCTTTAAAACTAAACAAAGGCGCTGTAAGCGCTTGACCAGTGGCCAATTCTCCCAACTCAACTTGCGAAGTCAGTGCTTTAGAAGTACCGGTTGATGCTGTCATTTTTAACCTTATTGGCATTACTTATTCAAATAGATTTTGATGCAATGAATTTACTACATCTGCCGCTTCTGATTCAGCCACTAACACACATAAGTTGTGTGGGCTCGCGCCTTGACAGATCATGCGAACATTATGGTTTTCTAGTACTGAGAATACACGACTACATATGCCAGCTGTTGAAGCGATTTTATTACCAATAATCGCGACTAAAGCGAGATTATCTTCTACTCTAACTCGGCAATGCTGTGATAACTCTTGCAATAACGACTCACTTAATAAGCCTTGACCGCTTGAATCTGAACCGGTTTTATCCAGTGTCAGCGAGACATTAACTTCTGATGTGGTAATTAAATCAACAGAGATTTTATGCTTAGCAAGCGTTGCGAAGGTTTCCGCTAAAAAGCCCTGAGCATGTAGCATTTGTAAGCTATGTAAATTTAGTAATGTTTGATCACGTCTTAAAGCAACGGCGCGAAAAACAGGGACCTCTTCAACTTGATGACGGATCCAGGTTCCGCCCTGCTCAGGTGCTTTACTTGAACCTACAAAGACTTGAATTTTTTGACGAACAGCAGGAAGAATAGTCGCAGGATGCAATACTTTGGCGCCAAAAGTCGCCATTTCAGCGGCTTCATTAAAGCTGATTTCAGGGATCGGTCTAGCATTAGGGGCCAAACGAGGGTCAGTAGTATAAATACCAGCAACATCAGTCCAAATCTCTACCGCATCAGCTTTAAGCGCTTCAGCCAATAAAGCTGCTGAATAATCACTGCCACCACGGCCTAATGTTGTCGTGTGCCCTTCACTGTCTGCACCAATAAACCCTTGAGTTACAATGACCTGTTCATTTAAAAGCGGCGCTAAATGTTCAGCGGCTAAAGAAGCAATACTCTCTATCTGTGGCTCTGCACGGCCAAAGTGACTATCGGTTCTCAGTACTTGTCTTACATCAAATGCACTCGAAGGCGTGCCTTTTTGGCGAATAACTGCTGAAAATAACAATGAAGAACATTGCTCACCCATTGAGAGTAACTCATCAATAATGGCTTTGCTTCTATCTAGCACTAACGCATCACTAAGTACTGACATTCTACTGAGTAGCTTATCAATTGTTGCCGCCACATCTTGTGGGCGCTCTAGCTTATCAACAATGTCATATTGAACTTGGGCAATTTGAGTCAACAAAGCCATACGGCGTTGGTCATTTACGTTGGCTTGAGTCAACTCAACCAGTAAATTAGTCACGCCACTTGAGGCACTCACGACAACAACACGAGTATTAGAATTAGCAAGAATGATACCTGCACAGCGATTCATTGCAGAAAAATCGGCAACCGATGTGCCTCCAAATTTAGCAACAACTAAACTCATGACAGCACCTCAGCAATAGGCTGACTAGCATTTACAGATTGAACAATAAGATTTAAAAACATGATTACGCTCCGAACTTACTTCGTTCGAAGAGCCTGGTGCAGTGATAACGCACCCTTAGAGAAGGGAAACAGCAATCTTTTCACCAGAAGCTCTCCACCAATTAATAGGTGACAATCGTTAGGATTCAGCCTAATCGACCGATATGAAGTTAAACCAATCACTTCGAATATCTCGGCGCTAATCTCCCTCATAAGTCATCATCGGAATAGGTTTTCCTCAGACTCACTACCTAGCTAACGCTCCTCTTCTGTTTCTCCCAATGGAAGAAAGTGAAAAATACCAATAAATGACCATCTAAGTCAATTCAGACTTGTAATAAAGTTACTAAATAACAGAATACTGAAAATACGACATTTAAATGCTTAATCAAACAGGAGAGCTTTTTTGAAGGAATTGATAAGATAAATACTTAAATTACAGCAACAAAGAAGAATACAAAAAACAATCTAATGGATAGTTGAAGCAAATATTATACATCTGCAATAACAAAAATAGCGATTACTGCTCAATGATGTCTTAAAAGGGTTTATATACCTCGCCAATGAATACGTATTTTCAATGCAATTGTGAACCGTCAGTAAGTGATAAATAGTTAGCTCTACAATCCGCTTTCAGAATGAAGCTGTTATTCAACCTTAATCTGCTCTTGCTAGAATAAAACCTACATAAAGATACCATTAACGACTTCTGGGCAGAGATCTCACCTTAATCAACAATACCTAATTAACAATACCTAATTAACAATACCTAATTAACAACAATACTTAATTAGCAATAATATCTAAAAATTACTCGTGCAAATCTGGTAGTTCATTCACTAGCTGGGTACGTGTTGTAAAGTCGCCAATCATCACTTCATCATCTGGCGCATCTCCGCAAGCCACTAGAGACAATAAACCTTGGTTCACATAATAAATCGCATGTTGTTTGAACTCTCGCCCTAATTCTAACGCCTGCTGTTTATCAATAAAGACTGCCCAGCTTTTTTCCATATGCGATAAATCAGGAGCTGCGCCAATAAGTGAACGATATGGACTGTTATATTGTTCAATTTTTCGCTGTAAACGACGGTCTAATAACCGATTTTGGCAAGGAGTGAGCACACTACCAAGAGGATTGTGTGCGGTGACAATGGCGAAAGGAATATCATTAGATAAGCGCTGCGTGAGTAAAAATTGTGTTCCTTGATACTTGTGCCAAAGGCTATCAATTAAATTATCCATTATCTAATATTCTCTGTTAATCCCAGTTAAGTGTAGCAAACCCTTATTCACGCTCATAGTCCATGTGATGCAAGTCACAAGAACAATAATTAAATTAAACAGCAAAATCAAAGGCTTATTAAAAAATTCAATTTTGTAACAATTCTAATGCGTAAATTTGTTAACATTTCATTTGTTAACAAATGCCTAAAACGAGTACAATAATCACCACTAGCTAGATTTTGCTACATAACTATAAGTTGTGGCACAAGCTGTTACATTTATCGGTACATTTTTTCACCATTAAATAATCAAGCTTGAGCATTTTGTTCTACATTTTTAGATAACATTAAATATAGAACATTATTAAATTGCCAAGGAACTTTTATGAGCAATTTAATCTCATAGTGTAACGAATCATTGTTTTAATAGATCTTTAGACTGATTGTGAGTGAGTTAAGACTCAGCATACAATGAGAATATGGATTTTTTATGATCACATTTATGTCACGTATGTCTCTTTTAATAATGTATTAAGCTGAGTGTATATAATGTAGCTAGTCATGAAGCGTGTTTTGTTCAGGGCAGACATAGATAAACACCTATCGTGAAATTTATAAATTATCGGCGTTTCATTAATAAACACGCCAACGCCCTAGTGCAACATGACTAGAATCAATTGTTTTTAATTTAGGTAAATAACATGCAAAACCCACACATTCTTATTGTTGAAGATGAAGCTGTAACCCGTAATACACTGCGTAGTATTTTTGAAGCAGAAGGGTATGTAGTAACTGAAGCAAACGATGGCGCAGAAATGCATAAAGCCATGCAGGATAATAAGATTAATCTTGTTGTTATGGATATCAATCTTCCTGGTAAAAACGGTTTATTGTTAGCTCGTGAGCTTCGTGAAATTAACAATATCGGCCTTATCTTCTTAACTGGTCGTGACAACGAAGTTGACAAAATTCTTGGTCTTGAAATTGGCGCTGATGACTACATCACTAAGCCATTCAACCCACGTGAATTAACTATCCGTGCTCGCAACTTATTAACTCGCGTTAATAGTGCTGGTGCAGAAATCGAAGAAAAAGGTTCTGTAGAATTCTACCGTTTCAATGGTTGGAGCTTAGAAATCAACAGCCGTTCTTTAGTAAGCCCACAAGGTGAATCTTATAAGCTTCCACGCAGTGAATTCCGCGCGATGCTTCACTTTGTAGAAAACCCAGGCAAAATCTTAACTCGTGCTGACTTGTTAATGAAGATGACTGGCCGTGAGCTTAAGCCACATGACCGTACTGTTGACGTAACCATTCGTCGCATCCGTAAGCATTTCGAAAGCTTACCTGATACGCCAGAAATCATCGCGACTATCCACGGTGAAGGCTATCGTTTTTGCGGTAACTTAGAAGATTAATTTTCGCTTATAGCGGAAATAAAAAAAGCCAAGTCGATGACTTGGCTTTTTTATTGGCTGTAATTCAGCTTAACGGACAAACTATATTACGAATATTCTTTGGCTAAAGCTCAATCTCGAAACGAAGGGGTAAGCTACGTTTTAAATACCGAGACGTTACTTCTTATGAATGTAGTTTAACTGATCGAATTATTTACGCCTTTTGTCTTTAAACAATTCAATTAAGCTCATTAAACACAAAGCCCCCGCTATCACATTGAGGGCTATTAGTACCGCTACCGTCATTACTTCAACTCATTTTCCAAGAAAGCAGCCAATGACTTATAAAGGTGATTTCTAACTTTTTCACCACGCATTGAATGTTTCGAACCTGGATAATCCATCATCTGAAATAATTTACCTTCATCCTGCAAGGCTTTATAAACGCGAGTGCTGTTTTCAAACAACACATTATCGTCAGCCATGCCGTGATACATCATCAATCCTGATTGATAATTTTTCACATAAGGTAAAACACTACTGGCATCATAACCTGTTTGATTTCTTTCAGGATGACCCATGTAACGTTCTGTGTAATGCGTATCATATAAACGCCAATCTGTGACCGGTGCGCCAGATATTGCAGCCTTAAAATAATCAGGTGCTTTAAATTGCGCCATCAATGCCATGTAACCGCCATAGCTATGACCATAAATCGCAATATTGTTTCCATCGATATAAGGCAGACTACGTAAATGATCTACGCCCACTTTCTGATCTTCGACTTCTGCATCGCCCATGTTTTGGAAAATAACATATTCAAACTCAGTACCACGGTGCGCAGAGCCACGATTATCTAATTGAAATACCGCAAAACCTTGTTGCAGTAGATACTGAGTAAAGTAATCCGCTTCGCTCCAACTATTCACCACTAATTGCGCATGTGGACCGCCATAAACGCGAACAACAACAGGGTATTTCTTACTGTCATCAAATGGTACAGGTTTAAATAAACGATATTGCAGTGCTTGGCCGTCTTCAGCTTTTAGCTCTCCAAACTCAGGCATTTGCCAAAGACCCGCAAAGTCATACAAAGGGTGTGACTGATTAACTTCATTTTGCTCAACCCAAGCTAATTGCTTACCTTTTTCATCGTGTAAGCTCACTTGTGGCGGCTGACTTAGGCTATTAAAGTAATCTAAGTAAACAGGTTTATTATCTGCAAATACCGCAGAATGCATGCCGTTACGGCTGGAGAGTTTTTCGATTTCGCCACCAGCTAATGGCACTCGGTATAAATGACGTTCAACTACAGAATCTTTACGACCAGAGAAATAAACCCATCCTGCTTTTTCATCAACTAACTCAAGCGCATCAACCGCCCAATCACCTTGGGTTAATTGCTTTAATACTTTGCCATTTACATCGAACAAATAAAGGTGGTTAAAACCATCACGTTCTGACGCCCAAATAAATGACTTTTGCTGTTTTAAAAACTGTAAATCATCATTGAGGTTAACCCAAGCTTCGCTTCGTTCAGCCACTACCGTTTTTGCAGGGTTATTGCTTTTAACATCTACAATGCGTAAATCAAGCGCTTGCTGATCGCGGCTTTGCCACTGAAATGATAAATGCTGACTATCAGGTAGCCATTTGACTCGCGGCAAATAAATATCTTTGTCTTTACCTAAATCGATCCATGAAACTTGTTGCTCTTTTCCTTCTTTGGCAAGCGTAATCACGCCTAACTCTATTTCAACGTTTGTTTTACCCGCATATGGGTAACGCTGCTCGGTGAGTTTAATCCCGTCTGCATAAATTTCATTACGTGTGACTAATTCAACGCCTGACTCATCAATACGAGTAAACGCGATAGATGACTCGTCTGGCGACCACCAATAACCTGTCATACGGCCCATTTCTTCCTGGGCGACAAATTCTGCCATACCATTTTTAATCGGACCTTTGCCATCAAAGGTCAACTGAGTCAGTTTTGAGCTAGCGAGTTCTAGTACATAAATGTTTTGTTCGCGCACAAAAGATACATACTTACCTTTTGGCGATAGTCGCGCATCAGTAACGAAACCTTCGCCAGTATCAAGCTCCACCGCTTTGTTATCAGCAATGGTAAAATAATATAAAGTGCCAGCAGCTGGGATCAATAATGCTTCGCTGTTATCAGCCCAGAAGTACTCCATGATCCCTTGACCATAAATACGTTGGCGCTCGCGGCGTGCTTTTTCTTCATCTGATAATTCACCCGAAGCTAATTTATCGGCATTGAGTAAAATACTGCGCTTTGCCGTTGCAATGTCCATTTGCCATAAATCGTAGAAGTGTTGATTATCTTCACGACTTGCAAGGTATGTCACCAATCTACCATCTGGAGACAACTTCAGTCCTCTAGGGCTTGCACCAGCTAAGGCTGGCGAAGCATGAATTCGTTCAATAGTAAGCGGAGTGTTATTACCTGTCATATTCATTGTTGAGGCCAATACGTAGGTCGAGAAAAGAGAACTAGTCATTACTAGCGGAATTACGGATAACACTGAAAGTGCCGTAGATTTCCATTTCGTCATCATGGTCATTCCTTACAAAAAATGATGGTGTAAATTTCTTATTGTTATTATTTTCAATTTAACCAAATACCAACCTAAAGTAGGTATTTTGCGTGAGTTTATAACAAATCAGTCCGAAGTCATATATTGCTCATCTTTTTCACGCTGTAATGTCACCCGAACTAAGGTATTATCTGTGGCAATAAAATAGAACATTAACCACTGGTTACCGACCTTAACCTCTACTGTCTTAGGAACAAGCATGCAAACTTTGACACAAACCCTTACAAAACAAGCTGTATCAGAATCTCTTTCACAATTAATTTTGAGCTTAGCTGACTGTTCAAAAGAAATTAGCCAAGCAGTTCGCCATGGCGCACTAGCAGGCGTTTTAGGTGCAACTGAACAAGAGAATGTCCAAGGCGAAACACAGAAGAAACTCGACGTTATCACCAACGATATGCTCAAAGATGCACTCAAAGCCGAAGGTAATGTGCGTGGTCTAGCATCTGAAGAAGAAGACTATGTGGTTGAAGTGAATAAGCAAGGTGAATACCTTGTGTGTTTTGATCCATTAGATGGTTCTTCAAACATTGATATTAATTCTTTGGTAGGCACTATTTTCTCAGTACTACCAGCACAAGCTGGTGAGTTAACTGAAAACAGCTTTTTACAAAATGGTCGTCAGCAAGTTGCTGCTGGTTATGTTCTATATGGCCCATCAACCATGATGGCATTAACGACAGGTAATGGCACTCAACTTTATACTCTAGACCCTGATACTAATGAATTCTTGTTAACAGATCCGAGTGTTAGCATCAGCCAAGACACTGCTGAGTTTGCCATCAATATGTCAAACCAACGTTTTTGGGAAGCGCCAATGCAAACTTACATTAGCGATTTGTTGCTAGGTAAAATTGGCACTCGTGAGAAGTCTTTCAATATGCGCTGGATTGCAGCCATGGTGGGTGATGTACATCGCGTGTTATGTCGTGGTGGTATCTTTATGTATCCAACCGATAACAAGAACCCTGAGAAGCCGTATAAGCTACGTTTGATGTATGAAGCTAACCCAATGGCATTATTAGTAGAACAAGCCGGTGGTAAAGCCTCAACTGGTTATGGTGACATCTTAGATATTGAACCAGAAGCCATTCACCAACGTGTAGCGGTAATTTTAGGATCAGCTAACGAAGTTGAAACTTGCTTAAGCTATCACGGTCTTGATTACAGTAGTGAACCTGAAATCAGCTAAGCTGCTTATTTTAAACCTCATCTTTTAAGTGAGGTTTAACTAAAAAACCGCCAGTTGGCGGTTTTTTTTTATTTCGAGTGTTAGGCCCGGTTATTACTGCCAGCTAAAAAGAGCATAATCGGGCAAATTCAATTTTGCTGCAGGATCTTCGGCTAACTTTAGTTTCATTGCGACAATATCCTTTTGTAATTGCGTGCGAAATTGCCACACTTCAGTGGCGACAGCTTGCAACTCATCCGACTTATCTACACTCCCCTCTCGCACCGCAGCCCAAATCGGTCTTAAATGATCAAAGCCCTGCTTCATTTTCGCCACATTTTTTTCGGTAAATTGATCAATTTACGCAGAGCTATGTAATGGCGCGACAGGTTGGCTACCAATACTTGAAAAGAACGCTAGATAATCATCCATGGGAACACTGTCAGCACTTTGCCATTTAGATAAGTTTACCTCATTGAGGAGTTGACTGGTTTCAGGATTAATCACCATCACTGTCGGCGTGCCAAAGTAGGCAGGATAGGCATATTTTTGAGGTAAATAATGTAAGTCATCAAAGTAGCCCACATCAATAAACACAGTTTCAAAGCGATCGGATAGTATGGTTTGCATTTGATTTGTCGAAAACTTAGCAGCAAGACCACGGCTGTCATGGCACCACTGTGCGCCCATCACCACCAATAACAATTTACCATTTGCTTGAGCAGTAGATTGAGCCGATGCTACTCGCTCCATATCATTATCATGAGCAATAAACGTATATTGTGGCAGTACTTCACCATGATGCGTCGTTGACTGACATCCCATCAATAACATTAATGGTATTAAAATAAATCCAATCCCTAATTTCACGTAACCTTCCCTCTTGATTTTTATTCTCGTTATCTTAGGGCCTGTTGATCTTTCAAGGTTATTTTTGCAGCGAATTGTTGGCCATTTATGCAAGGCAGAGACTTTGTAGTGTAGTTATTCTACATAAAAAGTCGATAACGCAGTAAAAATGACCAACAAACGCTGCCCAAAGGGGTCGACTAAAAGCGTTTTACTCTTTGTTGGATGCATCTTTGCCAATAAAAGGGGCTTAGATGACTAGGCATCAATCCATCCGCCTCAATTAAAACGCTTTTACTTCGAACAAAACTTAACCAGCAAAGATCAACAGACCCTAACTAAGCATATACAAAAAAGGTCTGCTAATGCAGACCTTTTGTTAACCCCATGTTCAACGAACGGTTAAGCATAGGGTTAACCGTTCGTTGAGCCCCAAAAGACTCAATCAAACTTAAGCTTTTTCAGCTTCAATCTGGTGCGGTTTTTCAGTTTGGTCGACAATGGTTAATACCGCTGTATCACCAACAACATTACATGACGTCAGCACCATATCGATGATACGGTCCAACGCAGCGACAATAGCAAACGCTTCAACTGGTAATCCCATTTGGTGAATAAGCACACCAATCATCACCATACCGCCACCAGGAACACCACCTGCACCCACTGACAATAAGAAAACACTGAACAATAAGGCTGGAATTTGATCGCCACTAATAGGCATACCAAAAGCATTGGCAACAAAGAAGATTGCAATAGTGATGTAAATTGATACACCGCCCATGTTCATCGTCGCGCCCAGTGGCACACCAAAACCAGCAACTGCGCGGTTAACACCTAACTTATCAGTTAAGGTTCGCATGGTGACTGGAATTGTTGCATTTGAACTCGCAGTTGATAGCGAGAACAAGATTTGCTCACGGGTTTTTTCACGGAATTGTTTCGCTGTTACTTGGGTAAAGAAGCTTACTGCATATGGATAAACCACAAAAATCCACAGTAATAACAACCCAAGAATTAGCAGTAAATATTGCACCACGCTGAAGAAGATTTCAGGCTCTAACGTCGCACCAAGCTTGAACATCAATGCAAACACACCTATTGGTGCAAGGTTCATCACCACTGATATTAAACGCATCATAATGACGTTAGCGGTTTGAAAGCCCTTCACTGCGCCTTTAGCAACTTCACCTAATGACTTGATCACGCCGCCTAGCAATAGCGCCATGAAAATGACTTGCAGCATATTGCCTGACGTAAATGCAGAGAACGGGTTATTCGGTACGATATTGACAATCAAGGTCATCAAATTAGGCAGTTCAGTGGCGGTAATATCCACACCACCAGCACTAGACATATCAACGCCTTTACCTGGCTCGATTAACATTGCTACCGCAAAAGCAGCCGTAATCGCCACTAAGGTATTAATAATGTAAAAGCCAAACGTTTTGCCACCAAGACGGCCGAAGCTTTTTAGGTCTTGTAGTTCACACACGCCGCAAACAATACTGACAAATACTAGCGGCACCACTAGCATCATGATCATATTGACGAACATTTTACCAATGCCAGAAGCGACTTCGACTAATGTCCCCGAAAAGAACGCCACATCATTTAGCGCAAATTGAACGATACTACCCAGTAGTACCCCTAAGAATAACCCGATAAAAATTCGAGTCGATAATGATTTGGTCATAATTTTCTGTATTCCTAGTTCAAGCCGACTTCAGAAAGAAAACACCTAAAAACGACGATAAAATTTGTTTTAATTATTTTTAACGACAAGGATACTGAAACAAGATGCAACATAATTCAATGTTAGAGATCAATAAGTTGTTATAAGGAATGAAACTAGATATTTACAGTGAGGTATAATTGACTGTTTTAAAACAACTAAACCATTAAATTTAATAAAATTGACTGTTATGCCAGTTTTCAAAACCAAAACACAACTCCATAACAGCGAGATCCGTTAGTTAAATTACCAAATTAAGTTAAATACACTGGCTTACTGCAATATGTTTTGCCTTGATGCCATAACACTCGTAAGCAATAACATTTGTTACTAAATAAAATTAATCATAATGTTATCAGTAAGATCGATAAATGTATCAATATAAAGCCATATGAGTCGCTACTGTTAAATCATCACAGTCAACTCAGCTTACTGAATGCTAGCCAATAAAAAAGCAGTTAAGTTGCCTTAACTGCTTTACCCGCTAACAAGCTTATTTACGTTTTGAGCGCCTTTAATGCAAATTCAAAGCTCGTCTTTTTATGCTAGCCATAGCTCAACATCGTGGATCATAAAGTTACCATTATAAACAGGATCAGGTTCACCTATTGGTTCCAACTCAAAATAGGCTTTATGCTCGTCGGGTAAGCCTTCATAGCCACCAATAACTTGATACAGCCAGTTTTCGGATTCCCACTCAAGCTTATTCGCTTGTAGATACTCAAGCGCCGATTGGCGAAGACCTGAATCAATGACTTCACAGAAATACTCATCGACAGCTAGCTTCAATGGATTATCTGGGATATCGAAATCTTCCACTGCAGTCATTGTGGTTTCAACATTATGCTCACGCACTTTACTTGGTAACAAGTCCCGACTAATGGCTTTAATTTTTGATACCGTATCAAGCAAGGTTAACTCATGCTGACTGTTATGCACATCAACACTGGCAGGCTTGATGATCGCTTCAGCGCAATTAAACAACCTAGGAACATGCTTATGGCCAACATGATTTTCTGGCTGATAATCAGGGTGTAAATCAGTGTGCAGTAAAAACCCTTTCAACAATCGAGTTCGGCCTTGGATTTGTCTAAATCGCCCTAAAAGCTCCAATAACCTGCCCTGTACCGCACTGATTTCTTGAGTGCACTGACTTAAAGTTTCTTGTAAGTTAGTGACCAGCAAACGTCGTAACTCACGAATATCACCGGCAATCTCACTTAATTCGCTGAACTGGAACATCTCCAGGCCGTTAAGTAGCTCAGAGACCTGACTTTGGGCTAATTCATTTTCGCGAATTTTAGCGTTAATACTTCCCACATAGCCAAACTCATTATTGATCCGGCTCCATAACACCCTAATGGAGTACCTTAGGCTATCGGTAAAGCTATAAACATGTTCACTTAAGTCAGCTAAATACGCTTCAGCGGCACTGTAATCGATATTATGACGGGCTTCTTTATAATGATCAGCCAAAGTCTTAATGGTGCTAAATGCGGATCCCACATTTGAATCAATCTGCCGATTACGTTCATCACTTAAGGCTTCTTCTAGTAAAGCCCGCACCGAGCGTTTTAGTCGCAGCTCTTCGTCTGGTTCTGGTCGCCATAAAATACCGCTCTTTTTCAGTTTCTCAATCACCGCAACATCATGAGTAGATTCACTGACCGAGCCTGCTAAATAGGCATCCATAACCACATCAGCATGACGACTGAGCTGTTTGAGCAGCTTAACCCCGGCTTGATGTAAATTATTACTCATACTAAATCCCGTTGCGTGGCCGTTTCAGCTTGAGCTTCAAGACTTAGTCCTTCGGTTTCATCAATAAAGCGAATCACCTCATACAGGTAATCAAGCTTACCCGTGGCGATGTAAATCTGCTTTTCGCTGTTTGGCTTAATCAAGTAACCCAGTTCAACTAACCGCTTAAATACCAATTTAATTTGGTTATCGACATTGCTACTGGTTGAGCCAAATAGTCGATACTGGCTTAATTTAGCCAGTTGTTCCATAAAGGCTGGCGTATCTTCAATACGCGCCTGCAGCTCAGTTAATCTTATTGGTGCGCCTTCACTTAAAGGGGCATCTTGGCCACTGCTCTCTTGCACCAGTACTAACCATTCCACCAGCGGAATTAACGCTGAACAAATGTCTTTAAACTGACTCGAAATAACCTTCTTTTCTTGATCACCTAGTTGCTGGTAACCACAAAAAAATACATCGCCTTCAGCAGCCGATGAAATCGTGCGATTAATTTGGTTAAGATATTGCTCAACCTTTTCAAAGGTAGTGCTATTTTTAAGCGCGCGCCAACCATCTTCATTGGTTGTGCGGCAAATAAACTCGCCGCGTAACAACTGTTCAATCAATACCCCTGTGCCGACCAAAGGCGTGTCTGAAGAGACAGAGCTTAATGAGTTTGAAGTAGACGTTATAGACTCAGACATTACACAGCCTCCTTGTTAGCTCGTTGGCTTAATCGTTCTGCCAGAGGATTACTTTTAGGCTTAACCACTTGCAGTTTTCGGGTTTGTTTATTGATAATATAGCGGTTAGCAAACAAGTTAAGCACTTCAGATTCTGGGTTAGGGAAGGCGCCCAAAACACTGATATTGTTATTCACACAAGCATCAAAAATCTTCTTCACATTGGTGTGATGCAAAGTGCCTAATTCATCAATTGGCCAATGAATAGTGACATCTGCTTTACCGCGTAATAAGCGCGTAAATGCCAATAAGAACTTACACAAGATTAAGTAAGCCATACCATGACTTGATGACTCATTAAGCTGTCTATCGGTGCGGATAATCAAATCGCTATTGCCTTCTTTTAGGCGCAATTCAATTTCCAGTAATTTAGCAATACCACCAGATAATGCTGAGCGACCAATGATGTCTAATGCTCGGCGCATACTTGAGGTGTAATGCTCATCAGGCAATTGGCTAAAACCATCCGCTTTCCATTGTTTAAAGGCTTTCACGAACACTTCTAATTCTGGCCAGAACTCTAATTCACTAATACGCGAACGAATCCTCACTGCCGACTCTGAAACACCATCAAGGAATAACTCTTCGCCGACTTCGCGCGTAATCCGCGCGCTTTGTGAGGCAATACGGCGATCGATATCGGCGAGCACATCATAATAAGCGGTTAAATCGATACCAAAAATACGCCCTTGCTCACGAATAGCCATCAGTGATTGCGGCACCATCACATTCAGCAGTTGCTCAAGTTGCGGCACTAACTTACGGTAATCCAGTAAACGGATCCCTTTATCGTTAGTAAAGCTCGACTCATCCCGAGCACGCTCCCAAAACTCAGCTAAACTCGAACCAGATTTACTGACAATCACCGAGTCAAAGTGTTCAACATATTGCTTAACTGAACCCAATAAATAGTCGCGTTGCAGAAGTAACTCTTCACCTTGCCTTAAGCGTTCACCAATACTGCCATCAGCTTCATCTTTGCTAGGTGGTAGTTTCAATTCCGCTAACTTTCGCATTACTGCACGTAATTTAGTTAAGTTTTCGGATGCATCGACTTGCGCAGCATCTGAAGCTTTTTTCTTGGTTTCAAGCTGCTGTTTACGTTGCTTCACATCTGCTGTTTTATTTGCAAGCTGCTGCTCTAACTCTAGTGCGGCTTGTTTGACTTTAGATAAGTCGGTTTGCAGTTTAGGTTTAGTGATCATCCATGCATTTTGATACCAATGGTCATAACGCAACACATCACTTCGACGTTTTTCAGCGTTACTGATTTGGCTTTCTAATTCACGGATGTTTCCTTTAAGCGCAACAATCGCTGCTTCATCGACACCGCGAGATTTAAGCTCGTTCTTGTACCAAGTATCACAAGCTTTCTGTTCTTGTTTGGCGTTACTGCGGCGAGTCTCAATATTGGCTTTGATTTGCCCGAGTTGGTTATCCAGTGCGCCAACCACATCTTGCCAGTAAGCATTTTTTTCCATTCGCGCTTCAAGCGCTTGCTCTTTTTGCTCAGATAACCAAGCTAAATGGTGATTATGTTGCTGCTTAAGTTCGTTATCTAACTGAATAAGACGCTTGCTTGCATGGGCTTTTCTATCAGCCAAAGCTTGATTGATTTGCTCTTGAGTACTGCGTTTTTCATCAAATAAACGCCTAACATCTTCACGACTATTTTTATAAGCTGTGCGGGCAAAGGTAAGCTCTTTATTAAGATTATCGAGCTCATCGTTGATGGCAACCAGCTGATCTTCGTGCTCAGCTTTAAGCTCTTCAGCTTGGGCTAAAGCATCTTCAGCTTTATTGAGCCTTAAACGCAAGTCTTGTTCAGAGGCGGCATAATCTGGCACCTCAATCGCTTTAAGATCTAAGCCAATACCAAATAACGACTCGTCATTATTTCCTGAAACACTTGGATGTAAGTCTGTTCGATGGAGTAATTCTGGCGCAATCACTTTACCAAAACTTTGCTCCCAGCCCGGTGACTCTTTGCGTAGAAACTCAAGTAAAGTATGTGACTGAGGAAATAAAACACCTTTAACATCATCCACATCGCTTAGTCGCTCATTTACTCGAACACTGGCGATGCGTAATGCTTCGCTGACTTGATCGCGCTTTGCTCTGAGCTTGCGTTCATCACTCGATAAACGATCCACTTTTTGATTACATATTTCTTGCTCTTCATCGGCGCGACTAATTCGTTCATCGAATACTGCCAGCGTCATTTTTTCTTCTTCGGTATACGTTACGCCATCAATCTGATGACTTAATTCACCGCGAGTTAATTTGAGTTGGTACTCTTGTTCAGCAAATGCCGCTTTACCAGCATCGGTTTTATCACGCCATAAATTCTCTAGTGCCGCTAAATCTTCTGACGACGCTTCACGCTGACTATCACGGTTTTCACGCGCTTCATCTTGCTCTTCATGAAGAGATTCCAGCTCACGGTGCAGTTGCTCTGCAATTTTGCTGCGACGAGAACTGTAAGCTGCTTCAATATCTTGGTGCTTTTCAGTTTGTAGCTTATGGCGCTCTGTGAGGTTTTCTAAATCACTGCGCCAATTATCCAAACTGTCTAAATCAGCTTTAGCTTGCTCAATATTGGCATTTAAAAAGCCTTCGTATTGATCTTCAATGGCATCCAGTTCAGCTTCATACTTACGTGTGTCACCTTGCGCAAAAGATAACTCCTGACTGATCTCATCACGTGCTTCTTTCCACTCTTCATCTAATAATCTCAGCTGTAAACTGGCATCTTTAGATTCATTTTGATTAATATCTTGTCTTTCAGCTTCAAAGGTTTCATCTGCGCGATAACCTTTAGCCAATGTCCCTAAACGCAATTCAGCGCTCAGTAACTGGTTAAATTCTTGTTCTAATTTCTCAAACTCTGGGCGAATTTGTTCAAAGCCTTGTACCAATTGGCTTTCACGGATCCAATTCTCGACACGCTGCGGATTAAGGCGAGACGTTGGCGGATTAACTCCGTCTTCTTCTAAAATAGCCGCAACCATCGACTTAACGGTTTCCATTTTTCCTTCTTTGGAATGGACCGCTTTAGCAAGTTTCTCTATATGACGTAATGAATATTCACTGTCACACAATGAAAAGTGATGCGCATAGGTGCGTAACTCACCTTTATTACCACCTGTAGTTAATAAACTGCGATCGTGTTGGATAATCGCGCGATATTCACGGGTGTTCAGTAGATTAGTATGAGTGACTTGAGCACGTTTCATTTCTCGGCCAAGTTCAGCCATGGTATGACAAATAATTGTATCGCCATTACGGTTTTTAACGTAATCATCTAACTCGAAGCCTTTAGCAATAAAGCGATAGTTAACGCCTTTGCCGTCACCAGCTGACGCCATAACCGCTTGATACAACTTGCCATCACTCTTTTGATACTCATAAATGATATAGCTTGAATCGTGAGGTAAGTACCAACGCTCGAAACTGTCACGGGTAGAAGGAACAACGCGGCTTGGGTATTCGCCATAAAACACGGGAACCAGTCGCTGTAACGTGGTTTTACCCGACGCATTGGTACCACAAATATTAGTGTGTCCATCTAATTGAAGTTCTACTACACCTGGGAGGTGAGTATTAATTAACACGATTCTGATCAAGCTTGGCATTGGAGTCCTTTTGCGCAGTCAGCTAAAGCTACAAACTAGATTTTAAGGCACTTTTTAAGCGCTTTTCTTATGAGCTTGGCTTATGATTTTTTACCTATTGGTAATAAGTTAAATCAAAGCGATGAATGAAGCAATTTCGCCGATTATAATGTTTGAGATAATACGCTAACAAGACGAAAAGTGGCGCCTAACAAAGCAGCAAACAGTGATGTTTAATTCATTTATTCCTAATGGAATAAGCGATATTCCAAATAGCGCAACCAGCTTTGATAGAATGGGGGATATTTATCTCTGTACATTGCTCATCAATCAATAGGTTTCCCTTTTCGTATGGCAAAATCTCATTTACTCACATCATTTTCAATTTTGTGTACGCTACCTGCTTCTTTGCTAGCTACCGCTGACGAAAAGCACCATGAAGATCCGACTAAAATTGTCACTAAAGCGGGTGTCGGCTATAACGATCAATTTACCTTTTCGGGATCTATTGGCCTTGATGCTACGCGAATGGTAAACGCACGCATTAATGATGATGGCAGTGAATGGCGCATTGGCGGTTCTTGGTTATTTGATTTTGGTATTGTGAACTTTAACTTTAATCGCAATGAATACGACAATGATGCGAGCTCTAACGGTTATAGTGTGGGTACATTTATTCCATTGAGTTATTTCGGTTTTACCCCTGGTGGCTGGCAAATATTTCCTATGGCCGGCTACAACTATACCGATGGCGACATTGCCGAAGAAGACGTTATAGATGATAACGGCTTTATTTTAGTTCCTAAAACCAGCCATGGTGCATATCTTGGCGCTTTTGCGATGAAGCCTCTCGGAGAAAGTTGGACCTTAATGGCATTTGGCGGTGGCGCTGCCGGTAGTGACAGTTATTCTAGCTATTGGGCTGGCGGCGGTGCGAGTTATAAAATTAATCAGCAGCAATCATTTAACTTTTATGGCTTTATCTCTGAGAGTGACTACGGAAAAACCAATAAAATCGGGATTTCTTATACTTATCAATTTGAGTAAAATGTTTTCTGAGGTTTTGTTTACTTTTATCTCAAAACCTATGATCAAAAAAGCCACCTGACGGTGGCTTTTTAGTGACTGTTTTTTGCTACTATTTTTAAAGGCTGTTTTTTATGACTAATTTTTAGTAACTGTGAATTTATCCTACTGCTTATATTTCGTTAGAGCTTAAACTGAGAGGTCGCACTTTGAAGCTCGTCAGAGAAACCTAATAAGCCTTCTGATACATCTTGTACTTCAGCAAGGATATCTAAAGTTTGAACAAATGAAGCATTCATTTCAACCACGTTATGACTCACTTGCGCCGCAACCGCTGATTGCTGTTCTGTCGCCGCGGCAATATGGGTGTTCATGGTATTAATACTGACAATCTGTTCTTGAATTGACTTAAGCACATCGCCAGTTTCACGGGCATGTTTCTCATTGTCTGATGCTTTACCAATAGCGACATCCATGGTGCTAACCGAAGATTCAGCCGCTACTTTTAAACGCGATAGCACTTCGCGAATCTCTTTAGTTGCATCAGCAGTTTTCGACGCTAATGCGCGGACTTCATCAGCAACAACCGCGAAGCCGCGCCCCTGCTCACCCGCTCTTGCTGCTTCAATAGCAGCGTTCAATGCTAAAAGGTTAGTTTGTTCGGCAATTGAGGTAATGACATTCAAAATTGAATTAACGCTTTCGGTATCTTTGGCTAATTCATTTATCGAGTCTGAAGCCACTTCAATTTCAGCATTAAGCTCTTGAGAGATATTAATTGTACTGGCCACCACAGCTAAACCGTTTGTCGCTTCTTGCTCTGCGCTATCTGCAGCTTCCGCTGCCTGTTGAGCGCTTTGGGAAATTTCATTAACAGAAATACCCATTTCTTCCATTGAGTGTTGCACTGCTTTTGCATCTAAGCTTTGTTTTTCTGTGGCTTGCGTGGCTGTTCCCATACGCTCTTTTAAAGACTCTGCGCTTTGCAGTAATGGCGCTGTCACACTGACGACTTGTTGAATCGCATCAGCAAGAAGACGTAAGAAACGATTGAAGTTAGAAGATACCTGCCCTAGTTCATCACGACCAGTGACATCTAACTGATGGCGCAAATCACCTTTACCGTCAGCTAATTCACCCAAAGAGTTAGCTAGATTACCTGCTGAACCACTTAATGATTTTGCGATTGATATAGTCGCAATAGCCATAATTAATAACAGCACTAAGCCAATTGATAATGTCAGTGCCAAGCTGCTTTCAGAACGACTAACTGACTCTTGAATGGTGTTATTAAATTCAGATACTTTATCGGTTTTATATTGCTGAACACCATTGATAAGCTTGTCGTAAACTTGAGTTTTATTGGCAATAATTTCGCCGACTTTACTCATATCAAGGGTGTTATCTATCATCCCCTTAGCAAGATCATAGGTTATGTCATTATATTGGGAGAGTTCTCGATTCAGTGTTGATAATCGTGAAGCTTGTTCATTATCAAGCCCTGTTAAGCTATTAATGTTCTTCTTTAATGATTCAAAGGTCTTGTTAGCATTATCAATCAGGTCTTCATCAGCAAAAGACACAGCCTGAGTATAAAGCTCATCAAGTCTTTGCACATATATTACGTTTTGATTGGCGAGTTCAACTCGTTGAGAAACCTTATCTTGCATGAAGGTCATCGTATCGTTGTTTTTATTAATTGCTACGATACTGATCGTTAAATTAACAGCGAAAATAATCACTGATAATACAAAAATTAAACCGATTTTTTTAAAAATAGACATATTGCTAAACCAATTCATTTATTGCCCCCAAAGCACTAAAAAAGTAAATTCATGACTTAACAAAGTCATTCAAATTGACTACAACACATTGAATTTAAATTAGTAAATTGTGTAATAGTGATTATGTGATGTAACGACAAAGAATAAAGAAAACAAGCAACTGTTGACTATGGAATTGTTACAATTGTATATATCGGCTTTACAGAGTAAATCTAAAGCTAATGAGCAATATTATTTCTTGAACTGTCTTTAACTTCATACAGTTTATCGTCGGCATGCTTAACTAATCGCTCAAGTGTCATGCCCGAATGCCATTGGACGACGCCTTGAGATAGGGTCACAAACTCACTTGCTAATGAATCAGGATGTTTAAACGCCATTTGGCTTAATTGTATTTTGATATTGTTAGCGACATCTATCGCACCAGAAAGGTCTGTTTCAGGTAATAAAACGATAAACTCTTCGCCACCATAACGGGCGCAAACGTCTCTTGGTCTTTTAATTTGTTTGGTCAATAACTTAGCCAGTTCGACTAAACATTCGTCACCTCGTTGGTGACCTAGATAGTCGTTGAGTTTTTTAAAGTAATCGATATCCATTAAGATAATCGACAGAGGTAAGCCTGTGCGTTCAGAGTGTTGAATTTCTTTATTCAACATTGAGTCAAAATGGCGTCGATTACTCAGCTTGGTTAAGCTATCCGTTAGTGCCAACTGATTTAATTCGCTTACCAAACGCTGATTCTCAACATCTTTAAACACCGCTTTTCTGAACCACTTTTCTACTACTTGTTGACCAGAAATAATCACAGCAAAAAAGCTCAGCATTTTAATCACAGGAAGAAATAAGTCGATAGAAAAGAAAAAGACTCTCGCAATCACTAAATAAGCACCAATAATTAATACGGGGACAATCAGTAATCCTCGTGACGGAAATAACGCCACCACAAAAGAAATTAAAATCAAGTGGATCAATGACTCAACGGTTGTTTGAGCAGACAATGCTTGAAATAAAAACAAATTACACACTAATACCCAACAGAGAACCAAGGCGAAAATGAAGGCATAAAATCTTTTGTAATTATTTACTTGAAGGTTTTCTGATAATGCGAAATTGTGAATAAGACCGAACAGTGAAATTAACGTAATTGGAGTGAGGCTGAGCGAAGTAAAAACGATGTCTTTATCTGGATTATTGATCACAATAGAAACAAAAATCACAATAGTGAGAATGAATGATAAAACACTAAGCCATCGGCAACTTTTTGCTAAGTATTGTTGCGTCTCTATATGCAACTGGAATTCAAAAGTTGGTGTCTTCGTTTGCATGTATCTGATTATTTTTTGAGTTATTATGATTTGATTATAGCTATTTTTTAATCACTTGCGACATTAAGTGTAAGATTAAACACTGATTTTAAATTGAGAGTTTTTACAAACACAAAAACAGCAACTCCTTGCAACATTTTATCAGCTGGATTAACTCACAGACATAAAAAAAGCCAACCTAAGTTAGCTTTTAACATTTCCGAAAATTTGATTTATTTAAGCAGCGATTTCAGTTGCTTTAGTCTGCTCATCTTCACTGTGTCGAATAAGGTAATCGAATGCACCAAGCGAAGCTGTCGCCCCACTGCCCATCGCAATAATAATTTGCTTATACGCTGAGTTAGTCACATCACCAGCAGCAAACACACCAGGTATTGAAGTTTGACCCTTGCCATCGACGATGATTTCTCCGCGACCAGTCAATTCCACAGTATCTGTTAGCCATTCAGTGTTTGGCACTAAACCAATTTGTACAAAAATACCCGCTAGCTCAACATCATGTGATTGATTCGTTTTGCGGTCGGTATATTTAAGACCCGTTACACGTTTACCGTCACCTATAACTTCGGTAGTCATAGCCTGAGTGATGATATCGATATTACCCATAGAGTGGGCTTTACGTTGCAGCACTTCATCTGCACGCAATGTGGTATCAAACTCAAGAACAGTAACGTGCTCAACGATATTGGCTAAATCAATCGCAGCTTCGATACCTGAATTGCCGCCGCCAATCACCGCGACACGTTTTCCTTTAAACAGTGGACCATCACAATGTGGACAATACGCAACACCGCTACCACGATATTCTTGTTCGCCAGGTACGTTCATTTCGCGCCAGCGAGCTCCGGTGGCTAATAATACTGTTTTACTTGATAACTTAGCGCCACTTTCAAGCTCTAATTCAAATAAGCCGCCGTCTTTTAAAGACAATGCACGCTGATTATCCATAATATCAACGTCATAATCTTTTACGTGTGCTTCTAAATTAGCAACCAACTTAGGGCCTTCTGTCTTTGAAACAGAAATAAAGTTTTCAATACCGACAGTTTCAGCCACTTGGCCGCCAAATTTATCAGCAACAATACCCGTTCGAAGTCCTTTACGTGCTGCATAAATTGCCGCAGATGCACCCGCTGGGCCGCCGCCGACGACAAGCACATCAAAAGCTTCTTTATTGTTAATCTGTTCGGCTTTTCTTGCTACAGCATTAACATCAAGTTTATTTAATATTTCTACTACGCTAATGGCGCCTACCGAGAATGGTTCGCCATTCATGTATACCGTTGGTACCGACATGATATTGCGCTCATTGATCTCATCTTGAAACAAAGCACCGTCAATCATCACATTGGTAATATTTGGATTAATTGCCGCCATCATATTTAATGCCTGAACCACTTCAGGACACGTTTGGCAGCTCAGCGAAACGTAGGTTTCGAAATGAAATTCACCAGGTAAGGATTTAACTTGCTCAATCACTTCATCGGCAAGCTTAATCGGATGACCACCAGAGTGAAGCAATGCAAGCACTAATGAAGTGAACTCATGTCCCATAGGCAAACCAGCAAAAGTAATATTAGTGTTTAGCTGCGGGTTAATAATACTCATGGATGGGGTTCTTGAACCCGTTTTTTCCGTCAAACTCACTAAGTCAGATAGTCCTGCGACATCTGTAGCAAGTGACAATAATTCTTGAGATTTTGGGCTAGCGTCTGCTGACACGACAAGTTCAACTGGGCGCTTGAGGTTTTGCAGATAGGTGTTCAGTTGATTTTTAATATTCGTATCTAACATACGTGTGCTCCTAAAAAGTAAATAAGTTGAGCAAAAAAATGTGTCAATCTCAGTAACTCCAACAAGGTGATGAAACTTGTTTGAGCCAAGGGGGCCTAAGATTGACAGGAGATGATTTGGAACAATGGAGATAATCTAATTGAAACCGTTTTATCAAATATTGGCTCACTCATGATGATGAGATGAGCAAGCCAATGCTGATAATATTTTACGCTTAGATTTTAGTGACTTTTAGATTTTACCTACTAAGTCAATTGATGGAGCAAGTGTTTCTTCACCTGGCTGCCATGCTGCTGGACATACTTCACCATCGTGAGTTGCAACGTACTGGGCAGCTTGGATTTTACGTACTAACTCAGATGCGCTACGACCAATACCAAGGTCATGGATTTCAGCTACTTTTACTTCACCTTCTGGGTTCATTACGAAAGTACCGCGAAGTGCTAGGCCATCTTCTTCAATCATTACACCGAAGTTACGAGTGATTGCGCCAGTTGGGTCACCAATCATTGGGTAATTGATTTTGCCAATTGTGTCAGAGCTTGCATGCCATGCTTTGTGAGTAAAATGAGTGTCAGTTGATACTGAGTAAACTTCAACGCCCATTTCTTGTAACTTAGCGTAATGGTCTGCCATGTCGCCTAACTCAGTAGGACATACAAATGTGAAATCCGCAGGGTAGAAGAAAACAACTGACCACTTGCCTAGCAGGTCTTGCTCAGACACAGGAACAAATTCGCCATTGTGAAATGCTGTTGCTGAGAATGGCTTGATAGTTGAATTGATGATTGATTGAGTCATTGTATTGCTCCGTAAATTTAATTAAGTGTTTAGCTGTATCCGTTTGATGGGATAGATAATAGCGACAACTCAGAATTAAATATAACGGATAAAAACTATCACCTTAATCGGTTTTTTAGAATGACGATAAAGTTAGGGTAAGTGTTATCGGATTTTCCGATGACCAATTTCAACAGTCTAAATAATGAAGATTAAAACAAGCATCCACCAAATAATAGATTATAAAACAACCACTTACCAAGTAAGAGTAACGAACTAACAATCACATCATTAATTACTATCACTCAAGTTTCATATTCTAAAACCTTTATTCCCATTGGGTGAAACGAGTCAGTGAACGCCCTACAGGGTAATCAAGTTGCTGTGACAATTGCTGTAGCTGCTGTTTGTTACTTGCGGCGCTGAATGAGTGAGGTTGTTTACTGGCATAAATCACCCAGTTACCCCCGCCTGTTAGGGTTGCATACACATTCGCAAACTGCTGCGATAGCGTTTGCTTTAACAGCTCGCTTTTACTGTGCTCTTTCCAACAATTTAATACCAAAAAACCATCAGCTTTAAGGCCTTTATGGCAATGCTCAATAAACTCCTTGGTTAACTGCTTTTCATCAACACCTTGTTCGATATACATGTCTGCAAAAATGATGTCTACTCGCTTATGATCGCCTTTAGCGAGAAATTCACCACCATCTTGATGAACAAGATTAAGCTTTTTGCCAATTGGTAATTGAAAATAACGTTTAGAAATATCAATGACATCTTGTCGAAGCTCCACAGCAGTGAGCTTAATCCCCGCATCAAAACGCCTTAAAGCATGCACCAACCCACCGCCACCTAGCCCTAGAATAATTGCACTTTTAGGTGTTGAGAAAAGTAATACCGCTAGCATTGCCTGAATATAAGTATGCTGAGGAACATGAGGCTTAGCTTTAAGAATTTTGCTTTGTTCGTCATTATCACCAAAGGATAAAATACGGTAGTCGTTATCTTCTAATACGAATATTGGGCCGATCTCATCGCTGCACTGGTGTAACTGCTGGTAATCTAACATTTAACTGACTCTAGTGATCCGACTGTAAATTTTCTTATATTCAACATGACGAATTTGATTGCAAGCTGGACAGTTTACAGGATAAATTCTAACTCTCATCGTCTGAGTTCAAACTTAACAAGAACAATCTGAAATCTAGCCCCAAAAGAGTAAATAAAGCCTATGACGACCCAAATTTTAATTAGTTGTATTTGCTTAGCGGTGTTTTTCTTTGTGCAACATCAATTAAAGCAAATCATCACTAAGCAATCAGAGAAGAAGCAAATAAATGAGGTCAGAACCCGACTTGTCACTCGGCTCTTATCATATTTATTATTTTTCATTACGGCATCGATTATGGCGGTGTCATTAGGGCTAGGCTATCAAGAAGTTTCCCTATTTGTATCATCAGCTTTTGCTGTGCTTGGGGTCGCTTTGTTCGCTCAATGGTCAATTTTGAGCAACATCACTGCTGGAGTGTTGATATTTTTTGCGTGTCCTTACCGTATTGGCGAAAAAATTAGGATCGTTGATAAAGATGAAGATATGACGGGTATTATTGTCGAGATAAGCTTATTTCATGTCATTTTAAAACGAGATAAGGGGGACTTAATGACGTACCCCAATAGCTTAATGTTGCAAAAAGCGGTGATAAAACTGCCTCATACGAATTCAAAGGCTGGTAACGAGCACCAACCTAAAAAAGATGTTACTCAAGTAGCGGGTAACAATGTCGAAGCTTCAACTGTCAGCGAAACAGAAAACAATACCGTAAGCTAATCAATTTTTGACAAGTCTGACTCACCGTATGCTAGTGCATAAGGCCAGATTTATGAGTTCAAGTTTATGAGCTTAAGTTTATGAGCTCAAGTTTAAGAGTTTAAGTTTCAGTTTCAGTTTATGAGCCCAAATTAATGGGCTCTATTCATCGGTTAGCTTAATACTCTTTGAAAAAATGCCACCGCTTGCAAATACATTTGAAGTGCTAGCGCCGCATCATAGCGTTCGCCCTCGTCACGCATAAAGGCGTGTTGGGCATTCACTTCTTGCCAACTAAAGTTGATTTGCTCTTGCTCCAACTTTTGATAAATCAATTTACGTCCTTCACTGGATACGTGAGGATCTTGTTTACCAAAAATCATTACTAACTCACCAGCGATGTCGCCAGTTCGTGTCAATGAATCATTGCCTTGCTCGCAAGGTAACGTATTTGAATGAATATCCGTTGGGTATAAACAAAATGCGCCACTGATATCGGCATTAAGCGCTGCACGATAGGCTAAATGGCCACCAATACAAACGCCCATTACTCCAACCTGACTGGTGCAATATGCCTGACTACGGGCAAACTCCACCATTGCTTCAGTATCACTGTCATGATGCTCTAGCGGTTTAGCAAATTTATCTGCATTACCTTTGTCTTTTCCAGCATCATCATATTCCAGCACAGTTCCAATTGGGTTTAGCTCATGAAACACTTCAGGCACCATAACAACAAAGCCATGGCCAGCTAAAATTGCAGCGCTTCTAGCAATCGGGGCTGTTTGCTGAAAAATTTCCGAGTAGAAAATAATCGTTGAATACTGGCCTGACTCGTCTGGGCGATAAACATACGTGCGCATCACGCCAGTTGCCGTTGCTATATCATGCACTTCTTTGGTAATGATCATAATCCCTCTTTAATTTTAATCCTTTCACAGTAAGTCAAATGGCTATTCTAGAGCCTGTTTACGATATTAAACCAGCTTAATTGAGTTCGTTATCTGAATGGTGACTCGTCAATAAATCAGTGATATTTTTCAAGGTCGTATAGGCAATGGCATTAAGTGCTTCATCAGTTAAGAATGCTTGGTGACCAGTAAAAATAACGTTGTGACTGGCAGACAAAATTCTGAACACATCATCCTTAATAATTTCATTTGATTTATCTTGGAAAAATAGCTCTTTTTCATTTTCATATACGTCTAACCCTAGCGAGCCTAACTGACCCACCTTTAATGCTTCCATGGCATCAATCGCATTTAATAAGCCACCACGACTGGTATTGATAACCATGACGCCTGGTTTCATTTTATTAAAGCTTTTTTGGCTCAATAGATGGTGATTATCTTCTGTTAGTGGGCAGTGCAAGCTTATGATGTCGCACTGTGGATACAGTTCATCAAGGCTGGTGTACTCAACGCCTAAACCTTTAACGACTTCACTTGGATACGGATCGTACGCAACAACTTTACAGCCAAAACCCAGTAAGATTTTGATAGTGGCGATTCCAATTTTCCCGGTACCAATAACGCCAACTGTTTTGCCATGCATGTTGAAACCGACCAAACCTGACAAGGCAAAATTAGCATCTCGGGTGCGTTGGTAAGCTTTATGAATTTTACGGTTTAAAGTTAGCATGATGGCAATGGTGTGTTCGGCGACAGATTCAGGCGAGTATGCAGGGACATTAACAACCGTGATGCCTAATCGTTTAGCAGCATCTAAATCGACATTGTTAAAGCCAGCACAACGCATGGCAATAATTTTAGTGCCTCCTTTGGCCAGCTCAACTAAGACTTCTTCACATAGAGAATCATTGACGAAAGCGCATACCACTTCAAAACCATCCGCTAATTTGGCATTTTGCATACAGAGTCGATAATCAAAGTATTCAATCTTGGCACCAAAGTCTTTATTCATCGCATCAAAATGTTGAATATCATAATTTTTTGCGCTGAAGAATCCGATTTTCATTTAACAGTCCTTAGTCAACAAGCTCAGGGGCTTGTCTTAACACACCGATTAACAATTCACGGTGTTATTTTTATAAAATGTCATCTAGCTAGCATACCAATAATTTAGATTTTGCTATAGATCGCTATTCATTCAAGATGAATTTGCTAAGCTGTTACCTCATTAACATCTCAATTATGTGTAATTCATGTCTAAAAAGCAGCATCAAGAAGTTTCTGAATTCCAATTTTGGCTACAACGCTTAGGCAAAACCAGTTTAAGAGCCTTACATATTGTCGGCATTGTCGGTGCTGGCGGTGGACTATTACTGGGAATAGAACAAAATCTTTGGATCAATTACTGGATTTTAGCCATGACTAGCGGCGTGGCATTATTTGCTTGGGAAGTGATTAGAGATTGGCGCTGGTTAATTCAATTGAAAGGCGTGTTAACGATCTTCAAAGTTTTATTGCTGGGTTTATTTATTCCAATGGCAGATTGGAAGCCTGAAATAACAATTTTTATCGTGTTGTTATCGGTCGTAGTATCCCATGGTCCTGCTGGATTACGTCATTATTCTGTGGTGCATCGAAAAGTAATACATGGCAAAAAGGAAATTAAAGGTTAATCTAGTATTATCTTTTGTTATTTTTAAGGTAATAGGATGTTTCCTTATCCGGAGCAATATCGTTTAGCAGCCCCACCGTTAACTACAAGTTTCATGGTGTTTTGGGCACTACTAAGCCACAGTATTTTTGCTGATGCCAGCCCGTTTGCACTTTATCCTTTATTGTCCCTATTCCCACTGGTACTCATTGGGCATGTGTATTTGATTTGGAATGCACAAGGGATGTCGCGACTTGACCAAAGTTTTTACGCACTAGTCCATGTCCCGCTGGCATTTGTTGTCTGGACCTTTACCATTATGCACGTCAATGGCAACGCATTTTCATAAGTGTTTTTGGATAAGCGACTTATTATAAAGGTTAAGTGAACAACGATTTTTATAAACCTTTGGGCGATATAACTAAAACGTTGGCGTCAAAGCACACTAGGGCGTGCAAGCAGTATCATTCATAGATTGCTTGCACTTACTTAAGCTGAAAGGTATCTTTGCCGCGCATTCTTGTAAAGGGCTTACCATGGCAGACTTCATCTACACTCCCCCTACCGATCCTTGGCTCGATATTATCCATGAAGATAAAGATATTATTGTGCTCAATAAGCCTTCAGGACTCTTGTCTATACCTGGACGTGATGCCCAATACCACGACAGCATTTATAGCCGTGTATTAGAAAAACACCCCAATGCTCAAATCGTACATCGACTGGATATGGCAACATCTGGTGTCATTGTAGTGGCACTGCGTCGTAACGCTGAGCGAGAATTAAAGCGCCAATTTAGAGACAGAGAAACAGCTAAAACTTATTATGCCAGAGTGGCAGGCCACCTTAATCCTGAAATAAAACAAGTCGATTACCCGCTTATCTGCGATTGGCCCAACCGGCCTAAACAAAAAGTTGATCATAAGCTCGGCAAACCTTCTTTAACTCATGTCGAAATAATCAATTATGCTAAGCAGTCAACGCTGGTAAAGTTAACCCCTATTACTGGGCGTTCTCATCAACTACGCGTTCATATGTTGGCATTGGGTCATGTGATCCTAGGCGATGGCTTTTATGCCGACCCATTAGCGAAACGTTTATCTGAACGATTATTGCTGCACGCCGCAGAGCTCACCATTCATCATCCATATAGCCAACAGAAAATGACATTCAATGCTGAAGTGCCCTTTATTCATCCCGTTGGATTGCAATAATACTAAGTTTACCCCAGTCCTTTTCTTGATAACTGCAGTCATCAACCTCAACAGTTTACGTTATGCATAAATTGTTCATGAGAACTTTTTGATAGCCATTGTTCATTATTCATCGTAAATTAATGCCTAATTATAATTTAATTAGGCATTTTACTATGGAAACTCCATTTCAAAGAGATCAGCTAGACAATCAAATTCTTGAAGCATTAATGGAAGAAGCGCGAACCCCCTTTGCTGAGCTCGCTAAACGTTTTGCAGTAAGTGCCGGTACGATTCATGTACGCGTTGAAAAAATGAAACAAGCAGGCATTATCACAGGTGCAAGGATAACAGTGGATCCTAAAGCTTTAGGCTATGACGTTTGTTGTTTTATTGGCATCAATTTAAAAAGCGCAGGGGATTATCCTGCTGCCATATCAAAGTTAAATGCGTTAGAGGAAGTTGTTGAAGCATATTATACCACTGGTAATTACAGTGTTTTTGTAAAGGTAATGTGCCAATCTATCGACGGATTACAGCATGTTTTAATCAATCGCATCCAATCTATTGATGAAATTCAATCAACAGAAACCTTAATTAGCCTACAAAACCCCATTGTTAGAGGTGTTAAGCCTTAGTGTATTTTATTCTTGCCTATAACCAACTTAATTGAGGTATACCTCTAAAGTAATAATTATAATTTACGATAAATTTATTAATTTGTAACAACTTTGATTACCTTTGTTAATTATTTGTGTTAAAAAGTCATTGAGTGCATCAAAGAATGCACCAAACGCATTAATGTAAAAACATAATAAACAGCATTGCCACCGACCTAGTCTCTACCCTACAAATGCTTGGACGTGGTAAATGCTTTAACCAAGGAAGAAGTTGTGAAGACTAAATTATCTATAGCGATATCAGCAGCGTTACTCTCTAGCGCTAGCTTTGCAAACACCCAAATGACAGGCAATAAATATGATTTAGAAATATTGTCTATTGACCAACATAAGAAACCAGCAGTAAAGCTGAACAATATTACAACACCACAACGATTTATTGTTGAGCTGTCTTCTCCTGCTGTTGCAGCGTACCAAGGCGGCACAGCGAACTTAGCAGCAACTGCCGTTTCAGCTAAAGACACTAAATTAAACATTCAATCTACCGCTGTACAAAATTATGCTTCGCACCTTGCTACAGAGCAAAAAGCATTCACAAATGCATTAAGCAGTGTGTCTGCAAACAGCAAAGTCGAACGTCAATTTAAAACACTGTTCAATGGTGTCACTGTTACTGGTCAAAACCTAACTGTAGAGCAGTTAATGGCGATCCCAGGTGTTAAGTCTGTTTATCCAGAAACCATGTATGACATCAGCATGGATGCCTCACTTCAAGTGATTAATACTGATGCTATGTGGGAAACGGTCAGTGGAATGGAGAATGCGGGTAAAGGTATCCGTGTTGCTGTCATCGATGGCGGTATCCGTCCTGAAAACCCAATGTTTGCAGATGAAGGCTTTGAAGCACCAATGGGTGCTATGCCAACTGATGACTACTGCTCAACGACTGATGAGTCTTTTTGTAATAATAAACTCATTGTTGCCCGCTGGTCTCAACCCACTTTTGAAGTGTGTGCCGATGAATATATGAGCCCGCTAGGTTTCGGTGGTCATGGTACTCACGTGGCAGGTACCGCTGTAGGTAATCAAGTATCAACTCAATTTAACGACATCGATGTAGAATTATCAGGTGTGGCGCCTGCTGCATACTTAATGTCATATAAAGCATTATATTCAAAAGCTGATTGTACTGGTGGTAGCGGCTCTAACATCATGTTAATGGAAGCGCTAGAACATGCGGTTAATGATGGTGCAGATGTTATCAACAACTCATGGGGTGGTGGCGCAGGTGCAGATCCAGCAAGCAGCCCGTATAAAACAATGTTCGAAGCCGCAGAAGCTGCTGGCGTCATTGTGGTATCAGCAGCAGGTAACGATGGTAATGGTGCAAGCACTATTGGCTGTCCTGCTTGTATTGAATCAGGTATTGCCGTAGCAAATAGCACAACGGGTCGTTATTTTGCCAATAGCTTTAATGCCGGCGGCGAAGATTTATTAGCAATTCCTGGTTCTGATACTGTCATTGAAATGGATGTCACGGCACCTGTTATTGCAGCTATAAATGTTGATGAAATGAACTTTGAAGGTTGTGAAGCTTTCCCTGTTGGTAGCTTTAAAGGCAGCATTGCACTAATTTCACGTGGTTTGTGTGCTTTCTCAACAAAAGCAGAAAATGCTATTAATGCAGGCGCTGAAGCATTAGTTGTTTACAACAGTAACCCTGGCGCGCCAATTACTATGTCTATGCCTGATGTGACTTTCCCTTCAATAATGATATCTAACGATGATGGCACTGCAATTATTGATGCTATGGGTGAAACAGCAACTACAGGTACTGTTGGCTCTGAAATTAAGCGCATAATGGTACCAGCTCTAGCAGATACTATTAATAGCTCTAGCTCACGTGGTCCAAACGGTAATCAGAATATGCTGAAACCTGATTTAGCAGCACCGGGAACCAATATCTTGTCAGCTTATTCCCCTGATGATGGCGGCGAAGATTTCAACATGATTTCTGGTACCAGTATGGCAAGTCCTCATGTTGCAGGTGCTGCAGCAATGATGAGACAACTTCATCCAGATTGGTCTGCAAATGACATTAAAACAGCATTAACATCTACTTCGACTACCGAAGGCATTTTAGATGATGATGCAACGACTGCGGCAACACCATTTGCGATGGGTGCTGGTCGTATGGATTTAGATGCTGCAGCTAAAGCAGTACTAACCTTCGATAAGCCTTCAATTGCAGCTGATTCATGTGTTGGCCCATGTACTTTCACTCGTACTGTCTACAACAAGAGTGACGAAGATACATCTTGGTCATTAGCAGCAAGCAGTGATTCTGCAGGCATTACAGTATCACCGTCGATGTTGGATATTCCAGCAGGTGGCTCTGCAACGTTTATGGTGACTGTTGATTCAACCTTCTCAGATTACGGTGACTGGATATTCGGTAATGTAATGCTAACAAGTGCTGCAGGTCTGCAAAATGCACACCTACCATTAGCAGTCCTTGCTCAAGAGTCTAGTGATGCTTCACTGATTTCTATTTCATCAGATGACAGTGATTTAACTACAGCTGATGATATGGAAATTACCGCAGTATTAAACAACACCATGTTTGAAAATACGGTCACCTTCACAGCTAAAGCACCTGAAGGAACAATGCTAACCTCAGAAGATGATGTTTCAGTTAGCTTAACTAATGCCACTCAAAATGGCTTTAGCGTCAATGAAGATACTGGCGTTATTACCTGGGTCGGTAGTCTTGAGCAATCTGAAATGTCTATCGATGCGTCAACAGGTACCTACCCGAGTATTTTTGATGCTGACTTAGTATTTGTGCCTGCTTGTGATGAAGGTTGTGATGAAAAATCATTTACCTATGAAGGCTTACCTGAGTTCAAATTTAATGGGGTAACATACGACACCATCACAATATCTGACAATGGTATTGTGTTAGTCGGCGGCGGAAATACTGCTGGCACTTGGAATAATAGAGAGCTACCAGACAGCACAAACCCAAATAATATATTAGCACCATTCTGGTCTGACTTTGATTTGAGTGATGGCACAGCTACTGATACTGGTGGTGGTCAACTAGGCCTGAATGTTATTAGTTTATCAACAGGTACTTTCTTAGTTGTTGAATGGAAAGATGGACAGCTTTATGCTGACACATCTGGAACAGGTTATTCATTTAGTGTTTGGATTAAGGCTGGCGATACGGAAGATGTTTCGTTCAATTATCTGAACATTCCTGATATGCCAGCAAACGTATCAATTGGTGCAGAGAATATGGGCGGCACAATTGGCACCACATACCATTACAACGGTGAAGGTTCAGCAGTCACTTCAGGTGATTACTTACAAGTTCTATCTTCAGCAGCTGGCCAAGTTAAAATTGACTATAAAGCAACAGCAAGTGAATTTGACTTAGGCACTATGGACTCTTCAACTACTGTTGAAGAAACTGCTGTGACATTCAATGTACTAGATAACGACACAATGCCTGACCAAAAAGTGGCTCGTTCACAAGTTACTGGCGATGGTATTACAGCGACAGCTCAACGTATTATTAACACTGCAGCTTCTGGTGACTTAGGAAGTGTTGCAATAGTCGATGAGCCTGCAAATGGTACAGTCACTGTGACTGAATCTAGTGAAGTAACTTATACACCAAATAAAGATTTCTTCGGCAAGGATACCTTTTCATATAGCGCAACTGATGCTGCTGGAACTGTAAGCACTCCTACTGAAGTGGTTGTTGATGTTACTAATGTGAACGATGCACCTACTGTATCTCCTGCAGACAAATCAAGCATTGAAGGACTTACTGTAACTGTTAGTGCTAATGGTAATGATGTAGATGGTGATGACCTGACCTATAACTGGACTCAAATATCTGGTACTGATGTCAGTTTTGAAAATGGTAATGCATCAATCAAATTCACTGCCCCAGCAAAAGGTGCTCTTACATTTGAGGTCACAGCTTCTGATAGTGAACTAGAAAGTGCAACTTCTACGGTAACAGTCAATGTAGATTCTAAACCGAGTGACAGCAGCGGCTCTATGGGCTGGTTAACGACATTACTTCTTCCTTTAGCGGCGTTCCGTCGTCGTAAAATGAAGTCGTAATTGATATTTAAGCTTTAACGTAAAAGCCCAGCAATTGCTGGGCTTTTTTATACCTGAAACATCAAAGATTATTCAGACAATTTCTCTACTCATATCATCAATTAGTGGTTAATCACCAATGTCGAAATAAAGTAACCTAATACCGTTGCTGTCGTGACTCCGATAAAACCTGGGATAAGGAAGCTATGGTTAAGAACATATTTGCCAATATTCGTTGTGCCAGATCTATCAAAGCTGATTGCGGCTAAATCACTTGGGTAGAATGGGAAGAAGAAGTAGGCATAACACGCTGGAATCACACCAATAAGCACAGGTGCAGGGATACCTAACGCAAACCCTAGTGGGAACATAATAGTGAGTACTGCAGCTTGGCTTTTAAGGAAGATTGATGCCATAAACATCGCAATAGCAAATGACCAAGGGTAGGCACTGACTAAATCACTGAGCGAACTCACTAAGTAGGCCTTATGATGGCCAATAATAGTGTCACTTAACCATGCAATACCAAAAATGATCACCACTGCAGTCATTCCTGCAGTAAAGACATTACTATTAACAATCTTTTGCGGTGACACCTTAGTTGCCAATAATATAATCGCACCAACAGATAACATCATAAACTGAATTGCTACCGACATTTTCACGCCTTCTGGCAACACTTCCTTGCTGAACATCGCAATCATGATGACTGATAAGATACCCGCTAAGAATAAAAACAGACCCCGTTTAGCAACCGAATCGGTATGCGCTTGATCGCTAGACTCTACATCAGGATCAATTAGGTTACTGCGAAACTCTTCATCTTTAAGGCGTTGTTGAAACGCTTCATCTTTATCTAAATCTTTACCTCGATTCAAACTCCATGCACAACCTGCAAGCACACCGATTAAGGTAGCAGGGATAGTGACTGACAATACATTGATCAAGCTAATATCGAGGCTATTATCCATTGCAGTCGCCATTACCACTGCGGCAGCAGCAGCAATTGGACTTGCTGTAATCCCCATTTGCGAAGCAACCGTAGACATTGCCAATGGGCGCTCAGGACGAATACCTTTTTTATAAGCAACATCATAAATCACTGGTAAAAGTGGATACACCGAGTGACCGGTTCCTACTAACACTGTTAATGAATAAGTACACAAAGGACCGAGGAAAGTAATTTGATTGGGGTGTTTTCTTAATAGCTTTTCAGCATATTTAACCAGTAGTTTAAGACCGCCAGTGGCTTCAAGTGTTGCTGAAGCCGCCACAACAGCAAGGATAATCAGCATAACACTGACTGGAGGTGAGCCTGGAGCAACCCCAAACACAAACGCTAAAACAGAAACGCCTAATCCACCTAATAAACCGAACGCGACGCCACCATGGCGAATACCAACAAATATTACCGCCAACAACAACAGCATATGAACATAAAACATTAGCTAATCTCCTTAGCAAACATTAAGTAATTGCAGCGACTCCTACTGCATTAAATTCATTTTCTATGTCATAAACAAATTGGTTATCTATGCGTTGTAGGAATCGCATATTATCATTAGCATAAACAAAGAAAATACAGTTGAAGGCTGACAGAGTGGTTATTATTTTCACAGCCTTCATCTTGTTTATACATCAAATGCAGTCCATCAAATATCAGCTAAAAACCATACAGTGACCTTGCGCAAGGATTTCAATAACAGCTTGTAAAATTTGTGATCTGCTTACACCTATACCGAGCAAAGGCTCTAATTTTTTAATTTAAAAATCACAGAAAACCAAGTAAACATATCAAAAAAGACAACATATTAAATTAGTAATTAATGATATTGAAATAAGGTTTAAATTACTGTTAAAGCTAGAATTGAATAACAATAGCTATATATGAGGAATTAAATTTATTTAGGGTAATCACTACAAACTTATCTATTTATAATAATGAACCCACTAACTAATAAAAATAATATTATTAATTAAATCACCAACAAGTCATTTATTTTTACTCTTAAACTCATTCAGTTCTGATACAGCTTAGTCAGACTATGATTGCTCCAACAAAACGAGATAACTATTTTTACTTGGAGTGATTATGAAAACTAAACAACTTATTTTAGCGGGTGTAGTAACGTCAATGATGTCTGTCCCAGCAATGGCATCTGATTGGTTTGTTGGTGGCGCGGCTGGATACCAAAAAAATACTTACAAGCTAGACTCTTCTGTCGACGGTGAAAAAGAGAAAGAAAGAGATATGGCCTATCAACTTCGTGTTGGTAAGTATATTAACGACAATAGCCGTGTATATGGAACATATGGCTACAACTCTGAAGACATAGGTAAACAGCAGACTTTCTTATTATCTTATGATTACCTAGTCCCACTCGGACAAAGTAATGTTAACTGGTTTGTGGGTGCAACAGCCGGTATGACTCATACCAGTATCAAGGAAGCAGATTTAAGCTCTGGTGACAATTTTGTGTGGGGTGGTCAAACAGGCTTTATGTACAACATCAACGACAACTGGTCGACTGAAATTGGTTACCAATACCTGAAACAAGACTACGAGAAAGATGTTGCCAATGGCGCTAATACCGGTACATTCTCATTAAATGATACCCAACAAGTTTATTTAGCCATTGATTATAAATTTTAATCTTTAGCGGAATGCCTCAATAAAGAACATTCCATCTAATCAAAAGAATAAAAAGCTCAGTTTTGCTACTGAGCTTTTTTGTATGTCTAAATAAAGAACCAAAGCATACTTTCATTTCGCAAATTAACACTCACCTATAAACTTACTCAGGAAAGTTCTCTTGAAGATAATTATGAATCTTACTAGAGATCGTGACCAATTCATCTCGAAGCCAGCTGTGAGCAGGATCTTGATTGAGCTTTTTCAACCAAATAAGATAATTTGATACTTTTTTATATTCAAAAGGAGGGCGAAATAACTGCAACTTTAGCTGTTCCTTAAACTGTAAAGCTAAAGAAAGTGGCACCACACTAATATAATCTGACTGACTAACAACCAATAAGTTACTGAAAAGTGAGCGTCCATGATAAGCCACTTTACGCTTGGACAAATTAAGGTTGGTATAGTGACTTAAGCTATAGAGATGGTTACGAGTTCTCTCTAAAATAGCATGCGATTCCTGCATGTATTGCAGCTCTGAAATACACCCTTGAATTCTAGGATGTTCCTCGCTACATATCACCACGAACTCATTATCAAATAGTTTCAAGCTTTCAACATTAGGGTGTTCGAACGGCAAAATATCAATCATCAAATCAAATTTTTGCTGTAACAACACCTCATAAAAATTATCGTCTTTATCCATTTGGTCAAAGACTTCCAGTGATATACCTTTATTTTCAATTAATGAAAACTGCTTTAATAGCACCCCTTGCATATGTTCAGGAGCTGTTAGCACAAAACGGCGACTAGAACGCAATGGGTCAAAGTTTCCAAACGAAGTAAAAACACCATTAAGTTGATTTATCGGAGCTTGAATTTGTTGATACAAACTAAGTGAGTAACTTGTTGGCACCACCCCACGGCCTTTTCTGATGAACAGATCTTGCCCAATCTCCTCCTTCAACCTTCCAAGCATGGTGCTCACTGTAGACTGATTAGTATTCAGGTTTTCTGCTGCTTTACTTAAACTGCCATCTTCCATGACCTGTGAAAACACAGCGAGCAGGTTAAAGTTAGGAATATCATTTTTCATTTGCTGTCCTGAATATCCGTGGGGGTCTTAATATTTCGCAATAGCAATATTTCACAATAGCAATATATCGTAATTACGATATTACGAAATCGTAATAGCCTATATATCAAAGATTACTATCGAATTAACATGACGTCATTAAATAAAAGAAATTCATATTAGTTCAATAATCTGAGGTATCACATGACATCTTCACTGAAAAAACTGTTAATTTCTGTCGCGATCAGTTCTGCATTACTCCCTGCATCTGTCGCGTTTGCAACTCCAACTACTGAAGCCGAATCGGCAACTGGCCAGTCTCTGCAAACAAGTTCAGCCGCACATTATCAAAACATTGATTTTAATAAGCGCTATAACGATGGTGTGTTGTTTGAACATGAATCTAATTTGTTTTGGGGTAAAGGCGAGCGCATTAAAGTGCTTTCTAAAACAGGTGAGACATTAGCTTATGTTGAAGACTCTCCTCTAGTACATGATGCGCTAACAAAGCATAGTCGTAAAATGGATCAAGCCATCATTCAAGTCGATGATAACGTATTTCTTGGATACGGTTATGGTCTTGATACACCTGTGATGATTGAAGGTGATGACGGCATTATCATTGTCGATCCAGGTGAGTCAGTACAAATGGCTGCCTCTGTGAGAGATGCTTTTAGAGAAATCACCGACAAACCTGTTAAAGCCATTATCTACTCTCATAACCACATTGACCACATTTCTGGTGTTCGTGCTTGGGTAACCGATGAAGAAGTCGCATCAGGCGAAGTGAAAATTATTGCTCAAGAAGGACTAACTGCAGCAGTGGCTAACTGGTCTTCAAATCTAGGCACCTTATTTGGTCACCGCACATCTTACACAGGCGCAAAACATGTGGAAGAAGGTGAACACGGTACAGTGAACGACGGTTTAGGCCCTCGCTTCATGCAAGGTGACATCTCATTCATTGAGCCAAATGTCACCCTGAAAGATCGTTTAGACATCACTATCGCAGGTGTTGAACTACAAATCGTCAACGTGCCTTCAGAAACAAAAGACGAAGTTGTTGTTTACTTGCCTAATCAAAAAATTCTTCACGCAGCTGAAGTACTACAAGGTGAGAACTTCCCGAACTTACACACTATTCGTGGGACCAAGTTCCGTGATCCTGCAATGTGGTTTAAAGGCATTGATGTAATGCGTGGTTTTGATACTGAAATCATGATCAACTCTCACGGACGCCCAGTTGAAGGTAAAGAAGCTGTAGCAAACGTACTAACCTCTTACCGAGATGCAATTCAATATACCCATGACCAATCTATTCGTTACATGAATAAAGGCATGACACCAGATGAACTTGTTGAAGTAGTAAAACTGCCTAAGCATCTAGCTGAACATCCTTGGCTTGGTGAGCATTACGGCACTGTCGCTCATGCTGTTCGTCAAATTTATGTTGGTTATGTAGGTTTCTTTGAAGCTGATCCATGGCAGTTAGAGCCAATGGCATACGAGCAACGCGCAAAAGCATTTGTTGAATTAATGGGTGGTAGAGACAACATCATTAAAACAGCAAAAGCAGCAATAACTGCTGAAAACTACACCTTTGCAGCAGAGATCTTGTCGTACCCAATTACGATCAACAAGCAAGACACTGAAGCACGTGAAATGAAAGCTAAAGCTTATAAAGAATGGGCAGCAAATCAAGTGAACATCAACTGGCGTAACTGGGCATTAAATGCATCAGCTGAGTTAGAGGGTACACGTGATTTTTCTAACCTGATTAGCTTTGCCTCTGTAGATGTATTAACTGCACTACCTAGCGCACAAATTTTCGACATGATGACAGCAACATTAATTGCAGAAAAAACACTCAATGTTGCAACTGCGATGACATACAAGTTTGCTGACACCAATGAGTCAATGACTATTGAAATCCGTAACGGTATTGCACAGTTACATACTACACCATACTCAGGTGCGGATATTCAGATAGAAACCACTCGTAAAGTGTTAAACCAAATCCTGATTGCAGGTCCTAAAGCACAACAGGTGATAGGCGAAAACTTAGGCTCAGGCAAGTTCAAGTTTACTAATGGCGATATCAAAGATTTTGGATTGTTCATGAGTTACTTCGACAAACCAATGACGCCAGAAGAACTTAAATTAATTGTTCGATAACACGTCAACTAGAGGGGTTGTATAGCCCCTCCGTTTTAGGTGGTCACTATGTCTCGTCTATTACTATTACTTATATGTTGGGTGCCATTTTTCGCAAATGCATGCGGCATACACCAAGACACAGGTTTATTCCTTGTCACCGAACCAGGGTCACTCTCAGTATTTGAAAGCACCGTTAATGCAAGACAAAACGGTAGATTTAATAGCTTAAAAAGCCCTGAGCACGTCAAGGTTTACCAGTTCACTAATGTGCTATCAAACAGCAATCAAAAAGTTTCTTTCAGTTTATTTGAGCCAGTAAAAGGCCATTACAGTGAAGTCTTGATTTCTGAGCACACCAAATTACAACACCGAGAAACACAGCCCTCACCTACTGAGCTATTGCTAATCGCTGAGCTAGATGTACTTGAGGCGTTAGCCACTAAACAACTTAGTTGGTCTGATGCAAAAACGCTTGGTTTAGTCCGCATCAATGGGCAAGCCAAAGACATAGCAATGCTCGAGCGATGGTTTGTAGATTTATTTTAATCGGCTCGCGGTAATTAATGCATATTGCATTTGCTAAGGAATGTTATGAACGTAATTAAAACCATTTTATCTAAACTAGCCACCATCTTTATGGTGCTTATCAAATTCGTATCCTTTATGGCATTGATGCTTGGTGGCGCATATTTATTAGCGCCTATGGGGCTCATTAATTCTAAAGATATCGATATGAGTCTTTTTACTAATACGCCAAATGACACCATGATGATTCTGTTTAACTCAGAGTATTTCAGTGGCTACTTATTTTCAGTCACCATTGCCCTGGTCATCTTTGTTATCTATCTACTTTGGTCAATACATGAAGTGGCAGTCCATCGCACAGAAAAAATGCACAGCTCTCACGTCCAGCTAGTGTTTGCATTGTCATTATGTGGCCTGTTCATCCATAAAGCTTGGTGGGTATTAGCCATCATTATCGCTTTTGCCAACTGGTCTGAAATTGGTGAATCCATAAGCAGCGTGATTAGAAACAGTCGAAATAAAACCAACGACTTAAAAAACACCTCGAATGAAATAAACAAGGTAGAGGACTAATACTATGAAAGAAGTCATGATCCCTTACATCTTATTAATGTGGATACTCGTATCAACAGGTGCCATTAAATGGACCTTACGCAGTTGCTTTTGGATTGTCTCTGGCGGCGTATTAATTCTGGTTATATTGGGCGTACTTTCACGCCTTTGGGCGCCGGTTGATTTAACTTATTCCTCAACCGTCAAAGCACCTCATGCAGTGCTATCGCCTTTGTTCGGTGAGGAAATTGATGAAGTACATGTTCGTCATAACCAAATCGTCAAACAAGGCGAAATTATTTATACCCTTGTAGACACTAAATCTAACGCTGAAGTTGAAAAAATTAAATCCTCAATCGTTACGCAAGAAGAAAGTATCGCCCAGTTTATTAGAGATTTAGAGCGAACAAAGACATCGCCAGACATTTTTAAAAAACGAGACGTTGAGTATTACCAATCACAACTGCGTATTGCCAAGGCAACTCTCATATCGCTTCATGCCGACTTGGAGCAAACCCATTTTGAGCAAAGCCGAAAAACTGTTCGAGCTCAGTTTGATGGCCAGGTAGCGGTAGTCAATGTCGCTGACGGAAGCCGTGTAGGTAATATGCACCTTTATGATACTGGCAAAAAGTTTATTGAAATGCGCATTCCTGATCAAACGTTTCGCTACGTAGAAAAAGGACAATTTGCAGAATTTTATGTTGATGCTTATCCCGGTGAAGTATTCCGAGCTCGCGTTCACAGCTTTACGGCTGGTACAGGTGAGTCATCGATTTCACCAATTCAAGGGCCACAAAGTGTTAGACAGCATGTTGGAGCCAATACCAGTAGTCATGGACGTACAGTGATTCTTGAGATTTTTGAGCCTGAAGGCAAAATTATCCCAATTGGCGCAACGGGTTCTGCTTGGATTGCAGCAAACAAACCACACCCATTTTTCAGTTTTATCGATGTGATTGGCGCAGCAACGGTTCGTCTTCATTCATACAAGTCCTACTTAAATGCGATGTAACTTTTCAGGCTCGCCTCATAACTGAGGCGAGTACCCGTTAATTATATTAGTAAAGACGAATTAATAAGGTTATCCATGAATACTAAAATCACAGTCCCGTTACTTTTATCATTATTAGTGGCAAACAATGCATTGGCAGGGGCTTATATGTTCCCAGAGCTGGGCGGCGTGAATGTAAGTACGGCAGGCGCCGGTGCTCAAGCTTTGGCAGAAGGCGCAGAAACGGCGTTTGCAAACTCAGCTGCTATGACCAAGATTACTCAGCCCACCTTAGCTTTTAATATACAAGGCATGGTGTCAGACATTGCATATAATGATACTGGTTCTGATGGAATATTTGCTGGCGGAGAATCTTCAACTCAAGCTGGAACAGCAATGCCAGCTGGCGCAATGTATTACGTCACACCAATTAATGATAGTTGGAGTGCAGGTATTGCTCTGGTATCGGCAGGTGGATCAGTCATTGATTACGGGGCTGACTTTTCGGGCGCATTATTGTTGCAAGACGCTCAGCTCGTTACCGTACAGTTAAACCCAAGTGTCGCTTATAAAGTTAATGAGCAGTTATCTCTGGGTATTGGCCTAGTCGCTGAGTATGGCCAGCTTGAACAAAATTTTGCAGGAACTGACAAGTTTAAGACCCAAGCAACGGGTAGTGATCTAAACATTGGCTATACCTTAAGTGGACTGTACGAGTTTAACGATGATCATCGACTCGGCTTTTCATACCGTTCAGAAATAGAACATGGCATGGATGGTAACTTAACCATTGCCAACCAAGGACTTGACTCTTCAGTTGGTATCATTATGCCTGCCACTGCGTCTTTAAGTGGATATCATAATGTCACTGACAAAACGGCTTTGCTATGGAGTTTAGGCTGGACCCAGTTTAGCTCTGTTGCAACAACCGATATTGAACTGGATTCCCGTATTGTCGAGATCCAAAGGCAGTGGGATGACACAGTAACCGCATGCGTTGGGGGCTACTATCAACTTAACGATAAATGGCGACTAGAAGGTGGTATATCTTATGAATCATCACCGCAAGATGACCCAAGGATGCAATACCCAGATGTGCCAACTGGCGAGCTTTGGAAATATGCAATTGGTGCCACATATGATTTAAACCAGAACTGGCGCATGAATTTTTATTATGAATACCTTGACGTAGGAACCCCAAGTATTGAATTTCAGCTAGCAAATTCAACGCTTAGAGGAGATTACTCAGCAAATATTCACTTCTTTGGTTTGATGACAAACTATCGTTTTTAACTGTAAAGAACAGCTTATAAAATATTTTTCGATAACACTGACGGGGCATATACTGCCTGTCAGTTTTTCAACAAAGTAGCTTAACTGAACTTTAGCCAAAAACACCAAGCTAGTTTTTAGTAACTTAAGCCTCTAAACAGCCAGCTCATATTAGTCGAAAACAGCCACGCTAAAGCAAAGCAAATCAAAGCAAATAGCACACAGCAAAAAGACAACACAGCAGGCGCCAAATTATTTCTTGGCAAAAAATCGTCACACTTGGAGGTTTTTGAGGTAAATATTGGAGGTTACACATTGATTCTGGATGCCCAGAAATAAAAAAACCTACTATTTAATAGTAGGTTAGAGAGATGGTACCGGTGGGCGGACTTGAACCGCCACGCTCGAAAGCAACGGATTTTGAATCCGTCGTGTATACCAATTTCACCACACCGGCATCATATTGATGTCTCAACAGAGCTAGGCTCAATCGAGAGTCAGAATTATACCTAGGCCATTAACAATGGCAAGCTCTTTAATGCGCTATTTAGCCTATTTACTTTCAACAGCTCAAATCTCATTCAACCAGCGCTCTTTGCTGCGCTAAGCTGACTCTAAACAACAGCTCACACATCCCTTTCGAAAATTCGGTTCTAACTCGACATCATGTAAATAGTGATCGATTGCAGAGTTTTCTAATTTTTAATTCATTACATTAGCATTCTAGCAATAACCGACAAGTTAATTGATCGAGATCATAATTGTTAAAAGATGTATCTAGTATGTTATTTATGACTTCACAATAAAGGAGATAATAAAATGGCATTCTGGTTAGATTTAATGTTTGGTAATGCAATAGGTTTGCTATCTATGATTGTCATCTTCTGCACTATGGGAATTATGTCTTACATGATGTGGATGTTTATAGTGAAGTCGGCTCCAAAGAAATAGGTGTTACTTATTTTTATTTTAGTCAGTTTTTTTTGTGTTTTTTAGCAAATAATTAGGGGGCAATTAGCCCCCATTTTTCTGCCTAATAAACATGAAATCAATGGTAAGTGATCATGGTTGGTGATTAAGCAGCATGTTTTCTAGGTTGCACTAAACCATTAATGAATTGCGGTCTAGCTTTAATCAAATGCGACAATTCTTCTTTACTAGGCTCACCAGCAGGTAATCGTAATACATCACGATTCAAATACACTCTCGCTTTCATCGAAATTTTATACTCAGCTGTCGGGCCTTGTATCGCGTAATGACGTTCATTACCCACTAACTCAAGAATACTCGTCGCAACTAATCCTTTCACCGCGAGTTCGTTTTGAGGTAATGCCAAAATAGTGGCACCTTGAAGGAAGAATTCACGCAACAATGCACGCTCTGCAGGATCCAACAATTTAACTTTAGACTCAATGGTTTCTATCGCGCGCTTTTCACGTAAATAATTAATAGATTCATCAACAACAAAAGTGAATAACTGACTTAAGAAGAAAGCTGCGCCGACAATGAGACCTAGGCCAATAAAATGACCATATTCGTTCACTAGGTTATCTAACGATAAAGTCTGCAAGACATGAGAAGGGGCAAACAACAATACAGCACAAGCAACAACCCACCAGAGCATTACACTGACAAGCACACGCTTTGCGTTGGCAAATTTTAAGTTATCTAATTTAATTTTCATCATCTCGCTTCCAAAGTGTCAGATTTTTGAATCTAATACTTCAAAAGCAATTTTGATGCCAAATAGTACGCATTAATCAGCTTATTAAAACAATAACTTACTTTTCAGCTAGCCTTGCTAACACACGACTCGCAGCAATAAAGCCAAATGTGCCTGTAACCATTGTCACAGCGCCGAACCCTGATGCACAATCCATACGCATACTACCTTCTGCTGTCGCTTTAGTACTGCATACTGAACCGTCACTTTGAGGGTAAACCAGGTGTTGAGTAGAAAACACCGCATCGACAGCAAAACGTCGTTGGACATTTTTAGTAAAATTATACTCACGACGTAAAATCCCTCTCACTTTAGCAAGTAATGGATCTTGGATCGTTTTAGCTAGATCGGTAAGTTGGATTTGAGTGGGATCAGTTTGCCCACCAGCGCCGCCGACAGTGACAATTTTGAGTTTATTTCTTTTACACCAAGCAATTAACGCGGCTTTTTGTTTTACTGCATCAATACAGTCAACAACATAATCGATCGATAAAGGATCGCTTTTAGTTCCGAGGTACTCTGCTAGGTTGTCAGCAGTAACAAAATCCTCAATCTCATTGACGACACATTCAGGATTGATGTCGCGAATACGCTGTGCCATCACTTCAACTTTAGATTCGCCCACTGTTGATGTCGTCGCATGGGATTGGCGATTAATATTAGTGACACAGATATCATCCAAATCAATCAAGGTAATCTGCCCAATTCCGCTTCGGGCTAATGACTCAGCAACCCAGGTCCCTACCCCACCAATACCAATGATAACAACATGAGCATTTGCAAAGTTTTGCAGTGCATTTTGACCATATAAACGGCCTATACCACCAAAACGATTTAAATAAGATTCTGACAACATGTAACGCTCTTGAGTACTCACTAATAAAGGGGCGATATTTTATCCGAAACTGATACAAACCGATATAACTGAACAGTGAAAAATGAGAGTCGATGTCTTTATTATTACTTTCGTTGAATTCAATAACCATACGACACAGTTGTTACCTACAGACGCCAATTAAGTAAACTTAATTGATTTACCGTTAAACAAGCTAAAAAACATGTTACCCATAACCGTAAACCTTGTAAATCAATATGATACATATCGAATAAAACCAGCCTTTAGTGACAATAATCACACTTTTTAGTGAAGCTTTTATGTCAGTATCTGCCGCAGATAAAGGATCCTAAATAATAGCGCTTACCGCTAAATTATTAGCGAGTCGCTATTGTTATCAATGTTGCGCACAACTGATGAGTGCGTAACAAAATCAAGCCCTTACCAAAGGAAGATTAAGATGATGAAAAAAAACCTGATCACTGCTGCTATTGTATCTTGCACAGCAATGACCTCTTTCACTGCGTTAGCTGATGGCCCAAATTTTTATGGTCGCGCAGATCTTGCATTAACAAATTCTGATTTAGGTGTTGCGACACAAAATCAAAAAGACGGCACAGTTATCGAGAATAACTTTTCTTGGTTAGGTGTTAAAGGCAGTGAAAAAATCAATGAAAACTTCGAAATTCTTTACCAAATGGAATTCGGTGTAAGTAACTTTGATAACTCAGGCGATACTTTCGCAGCTCGTAACACTTTTATTGGTCTTAAAACCAATGCAGGTACGGCTTTAGTGGGTCGTAACGACACTGTGTTCAAAGCTTCTGAAGGTGGCTTCGATTTATTTGGTAACAGTAACTCTGATATCGATTTATTAGCAGCAGGTCAAACGCGTTCAGGAGACGGTATCAGCTACTACTCTCCAAAAATTGCTGACATGGTGACGTTCAACGCAACTTACTTAATGGATGACAACTATGAGTCACAAAGTGATTCAATGTATGCATTAAGTGCAACGCTAGGTGATAAAGCACTTAAGTCACAAAACTTCTATGCCGCTGTTGCTTACCAAGATGGTATTACAGATGTCGAAGCGTACCGTGGTGTGGTTCAAGCTAAATTCGGTAACTTCATTGTTGGTGGCTTATACCAAAACACTGAAAGCTTAAAAAGCGAGTTAGCTCACCTAGAAGGTGACTCTTACTTCATCAATGCTGCATATGTAATGGGCAACCTAAAGCTTAAAGCAATGTACGGCTACGATGATTCAGGTCTTGGTAAAATCGTTGACCGCCGCACCGGTCAATTAGAAAGCCAAAGTGATGTCAACGTGTTAGATGCACGCAAAGACGTATCTGACGTTGAAATCCAGCAGTTCAGCATCGGTGCTGATTACCGTTTAAGTGCTAATACATTAGTATACGGACACTACACTAAGTACGATGGCGACATGAAGCTAAATGGTGTTGTTGAAGACTTAAGTGATGATATTTTCACAGTTGGTGTTCGTTTAGACTTCTAAACTGTCCTTAAGCTGTTGAAAAATATTACAACGAATTGTTAAGCAATTGCTAAAGCGACCTAACTAGGTCGCTTTTTTTTGCCCTAGACATTCCAATTGAAATTTCCAATATGCAAAACTGCATAACTCTAGCTGACACAAGCCACAAAACTTAACACTTTAGCTACAACTTAACTAACCAGAAAGTCAACTACACCAAGCCTTACACGATATTGACAATTTGTGGAACCTCTATAAATAGGTAGTTTGCTATATTGGTGTTAACTAATGGCTAAAAGTATCGAACTTGTCACATTTTTTCATCAAAACATTACGTTATCCCATAAAGTTTGACATAGCCCACAACTTAAACAGCTCAAACCTGTAAAAATCCTCTCAAGTTCACGTCGTTGACCTATTACTATTTAGATAGTTCCGTGACTGAAATTCACTAAAACACCCCCACTTAAAGGGGATAGAACCTCAGGTTCTAAAGGGAGTATGAAGATGAAAAAGACGCTAATCTCAGCATCTGTAGCCTCAGTAATTGCATTAACTTCTTTCGGCGCTGCAGCTGAAGGCCCAAACTTTTACGGTCGTTTAGACTTAGCTGTGACCAATTCTGACACTGGTGCAACGACTCAAGAAGGAAAAGAAGGTACTGTATTCGAAAACAACTTCTCTCACATTGGTGTAAAAGGCAGCGAAAAAATCTCTGATGCTTTCGAAGTGCTATACCAAATGGAATTCCAAGTTGAAAACACGTCTTCAAGTTCAGATGTTTTCAAGGCTCGTAATACTTTCCTAGGTTTAAAATCTGACTTCGGTACAGTTTTAGTGGGTCGTAACGACACAGTATTCAAGCAAGCAGAAGGCGGCGTTGACGTTTTCGGTAACACCAATGCTGATATTGACCGTCTTGTAAGTGGTCAATTCCGTAAAGCTGATGGTATCTGGTACTACTCTCCAAAAATCGCTGATTTAGTTACATTAAACGCGACTTACCTAATGGAAGATAACTACACAGACGCTAATGGCAACGAATCTTATGAAGATCAGTACGCACTAAGTGCAACCATTGGTGACAAAAAACTTAAAGCTCAAAACTACTATGTAGCAGCGGCTTACAACACTATTGGTGGCATCGATGCTTACCGTGCTGTTGCTCAAGTTAAACTAGGTGATTTCAAAGTGGGCGGTTTATACCAAAACACTGAAAGCCAAACTACTGATCAAGAAGGTGATTCTTACTTCTTAAACGTAGTTTACAACCTAAATGGCGTAAACTTGAAAGCTGAATATGGCGTTGATGAAGCTGGTTTTGGTAAATACTACAGCAACATTGCAGAAGTTGACGGTTCTGACATCAACGTAACTTCAATCACTGTCGGTGCTGACTACCGTATCTCTAAGTCAACGCTAGTATATGGCCACTACGCTATGTACGAAGGTGACCACAAAGTTGCTGGCGCTAAAATCGATTTAGAAGATGACAATATCTTCACTATTGGTATGCGTTACGACTTCTAATTGATTGAGTCACTAGACTCATTTCAATATAGCTATACAAAAAAAGCGACCCTGAGGTCGCTTTTTTTATGGTGTCATTTTAGTGAACTTAACAAATAAGATTACCCTTTACGGGTTAACACATAAGCCGCTTCATTAAGCCAAGGAACATTCTTTTTCACAAAACGCTGATTATCAGCCAGCACATCAGCGCACTCAAGTAACTCAACCTCAAAATCAGCTGCAAGATGCGTCTCTATCCATTGCGGGCTAACGGCAAATGGCGGGCCATTGAGCGCAGATTGATCATAATCCAGTGTCACTAATAAGCCCTTAACGCCAGCAGGAATAAGTTCAGCCAGTTTTTTAGCGTACTGTTGACGCATGGCTTCTGGCCACGCAATGAGTGCGGCGCGATCATAAAATGCGTTAATTGACTGGGTTGATTCGTTAGCTAAAGTAAAAATATCACCCTGGATCAGTGAAACCTGCTCAGTTGAGTAAGCTTGATGTTCACCGTGAGTTTGACGATTAACTGGTAGGTTGTTTTCTTTGAAAAAGTCTTCGACAGCAATTTGATTTAACTCGCAGCCAAGCACACTATGGCCCTGCTCCGCTAAATAACACATATCTAAGGATTTGCCACATAAAGGTACAAATACTTCCGCAGATGGTTCTAGCGATAAACGCGACCAATACTTAAGCAGAAATTCATTAATTTGAGGTTGATGGAATCCAATTTGTTTCAAATCCCATTTTTCGTGCCAAAAGCTCGGCTCCATGATAACAAACCCTTGTTCAGTAACTAATGGGCTTCACTGTAATCACAAAAATACTGAGATGCAACACACCATATAAGCTTGGTCACTCACACAGCGTTAGCAAATTGACTTATCATCAAGCCAAATACGGCAATCGTCACTTAACTTTTATCAGCTCAGGACACTCAAGCTAAGCTAATTTATTGAGCAATAAACCTAGGGGACTTACTCAGGCTCACCCTCTAGCACAAACTGGACTTTCTTAAGCCATTTACAGTTGTCACATTGGCAGTTACGACGAGAAAGATGATGCGGACTCAAATTAGAATCAACAAAATCCACTGCTATTAATAGTTGCTGCTTCAATTCATCAACGGATTTTTTCTCTATGGCAACTAGCTCATCATTATGATTCATCCAGATACACTCTTCGCCTTGATGGCAAGTGGTACACTGTTCATCACTGGCATTATAAAAGACGGCATGTGGACAATGCGTCACTTCCATTGACTGTAAAATTCGCTGACGAGGAAACCTAAACAGTGGAATTAAATCTGCTTTATTGATGGTAGGCATAAGCGCTCCTTGATTAAACCGAATCCGTTGATTCAGTTAAATAGTACCTGTCTATGACCAAAAACAACTTGATTCAAGTCAAAGTTTACAACACCGTTTATTTGAGATAGGTAGCTTTACTCTGAATTGCTAATATAAATACTTAAATAGCGCCGACAATAATTGATCCTGCCGCACTTTTAGCATTTTATGAATTCTTAAACATAAAAATTTACCATCAATACTTGCCTGATAAATCTAAATATGAGTTTATGGTGTTTCTAACACATTAAGCCAATGAGTTAGCTAACTGGAGTACAAAGTGCAGACACCTCAGCTACAACACTTTTATATCAATGAAGAACAATCTGTCTATTTATTAAAAGCTGAAGATGCACGTAAACATCGCGCTTGGATAAGACTATGTAACCAACAGCTGAGTAAGCTAGGATATGCGGATATCGAGTTTATTGGTAAAGGCGCCTATGGCTTCGTGTTTGCTGGTACCAATGATATTGGTGAATCCCACGTGTTTAAATTTTCACGTATTACCCTCCCCCGAAGCGTTCAAGACCGACTGGAAGAAGAAGCGTTTATGCTCAGCCAGTTAGTTCACCCAAACGTTCCTAATGCCATCAAGTTTGAACGTGTTGGCAAGCAAGGGATCATGGTAATGGAGCGTGCTCAAGGGGAGGATTTAGATAAAATTTGCCACCGATTAGGCGTACTGCCTGTAGCGATGATTATCAGTATTGCCCGCCAATTAGCTAACTTACTTTATTATCTGCGCACCGGTAAATGTCTTGTCCATGGCGATATAAAACCCTCTAACTTAGTTTATGATATTAAAAACGATCATTTGTCGTTAATCGACTGGGGATCGGCAGTGTTCGCTCAGCGAGATGAACACAACAAAGCGGTTGAAGATAATGTCATGTCGTTAATGTCCAGCGATCAACACCATACCAATGCCAGAATGGGCGATGTCTATTTTATTGGCTCCGAGCAGCTAAATGGTGCGCTCTCAAGCCCACGCTTTGACGAGCAAGGTGTAGCCGCAACCTTATACGCGTTAGCCTCAGGACAAATTAGCCGTTTCGGCAGTAAAGTGATACCAGCGAGCAGCTTAGGCCTGCCTATTGAGCTGGCCCGAACATTAGATGGCATGCTAAGTGATGATGTTGAAAGGCAAAACCTTGCTGGAGATTATTTCCTTAAGAGCATGCGCCACAACCATCGAATGCACCTACCTGATTTACAAACCCAGCCGCTGCATGAAGACATACCGCTGTGGGTATTACCCAAACAGAAACAAGTTGAAACCGTGAGTTATAGCTCTCGAAAATCATTTTTAAAAGAACATAACACCCAAGATCCTATTGCTAAAATGGACGACGTACAGCTGGAAAAGTACTATCGAAACTTTTTAGCTGGCATGGGAGACACTGAAAAAGGCTTCGTAGCTGCAGTGGGTAAACTGGCGCAATATCCAATTGTTGGCGGTCTTGCTATTCACTGGCGTAAAAGCGGCGTGTACATTGATTCAAATCTTGCCATATACGACCCTGATACCAAAGATGTGCTCATAAAAGCAGTCAATAATATGGTCACTTTAGCCCGTGGAATAAAACGGATCGGGGTATTTAAGGCCTGTTTTTTTAATGCAAAAGACACCTTACATCTTGAGAGGGACACGCCTTCTGAGCCATATAAGATGATCAATGATGCCCAACTTAGTTTTGAAGTGGGTGATGTCCCCGCATCTGAAGGACGTTCGAGATTACACTCCTACTTTGAAGACGGTAAAGATCCTGAAGAAAACCTTGAATTGCCCACTGAGATCATGACCGAGCTTGGCTGGATTAACCAAATTCATCACACTGGTTGTATTATTTTTGAAGCGCTACCTAATCACCTTAAAGTGCACAGTTATTTACGTTTACTCAATCCTCGTAAACAAGCTGCATTTAGGGCTTCATTAGATCGAATTCTCCATCATGCTAGCAAAATACAAGGTCATGGTGTGTCAGGTTTTATGAAGCTGCCCTATAAAAACACCCGACAGTTTTCGCATATCGATCAAAAAAGCGATCATTTTTACCCTAAAAACCCTAAGCAAGCGCAAAGCTAACCCGCTTTGAACAGCGCCTCACACAAAAAAGCCTCATTTCGTAATGAGGCTTTTTACTATCGCATCAGTGAAACCCTTTAAATAGGTGAACCAGGCGGCATTTTTAGTGGCTTAGTAATAAAGCGATATTCTTTCGACTCTATCCCTTGAGCCAAGCCTTGTAACAGCCAATCAAAATGCGCAGCTTGATAGTTGCTCGCACGGTTACTGCGGCGTTTGAGCTGTTTCTCAACATAATGCAGCCTTGCAAGTAATTGAGCTTTTACTTCCGGCGAGGTTTTCTCATTATGATAACTGGCTAACAATTCATCCATAACCACTGTATTGACTCGCATTTGCACCGCCAATAACTGACCGCGCTGCAGATCTTGATAAACCGTTTTCGCCAATAGTTTATCCACTAAACTCACTACAGATAACTGCTCTGAATCATCCATATAGCCTTGATTTACTCTATTTAGTCGTTCAGGTGCTAGTAACCTATTAGCAATTTGGCGGCTCAGTACTTCTGCCATGCCTATAGGATCTGTTAATACACCAATACCAGAATCAAAGCTTTCTCGCGTTTTTCGATAGTTACCCGCTTTCGGCACTAGCATTTCTGTCACTTCTTGTGGAACTGATAAACTCTGCGCCGAAATCACCTCTAACAGTGAAGATAAAGCGGCATGCTGCAACTTTGGTGAAAGGTAATGCCAGCGTTCAGCTGAACCTTGCTGCTGGTAACTGTAATCACTACCACCAATCCATTTAGCCGCGGCATCTATCTGGTAACGCGTCAGTAGATAGATGGGCACAAATGCATCACTCAGCTCACCTAATGGCTGTTCTTGCAGTAAAGCTTGAGCATTAAATTGCTCAATGGCGGTGCGACGAACTTGCTCTAATCGGGTTAACTCAGCCGCAGCCGAAGCTCCAGTGTCCCATAAACTTGCATAAGCGTGACTGGCTGAAGGTGAACGAGAATCAGCTTCGCCAATATAGCGTAGGCCTTGAGTTCTCGCTTGTCTGACCAACTCTTCCATGTTCGCTTCATTGCCGTAACCATAGGCAATAGTGAACTTATCCCATGCGCCTATACCCTCAGCATATGGCGCTGAGATATCAATTTTATCACCGTTAAGTGTGGCATTAGGGTGTGGATAATCCATCACAGATGCATTGTCATTGGTCGATGCAGCAAAGTTATGGTCAAGGCCAATTGTGTGGCCAATTTCATGGGCCGACAGCTGACGAATACGGGCTAGTGCTAATGCCATAGATGCATCACTTGCCGCTTCTCTGTCTTCCCAGCCAGCTGTTAAACCACGCGCAATTAAGTGATCTTGTTTAACCCGCAAACTGCCTAGAGTCACATGGCCTTTAATGATTTCACCGGTGCGAGGATCTTTGATTGATGCGCCATATGACCAACCGCGCGTCGCTCTATGTACCCACTGGATCATGTTATAGCGAATATCTTGTGGGTCAGCATCTTCAGGCAACATTTCGACTTTAAAGCCATCAATAAAACCTGCTTCAGTAAAGGCTTCTTCCCACCAGCGAGCACCATCTAACAGTGCAGTGCGAATAGGCTCTGGCACACCAGGGTCGAGATAATAGGTAATAGGCTTGATGACTTCACTGGGCGCTATACCTGGAGTGACTTTTTCTAAACGATGTCTGAGTAAATAACGCTTACTGAGCGGAGAATCTATTGCAGCAGAGTAATCATAATATTCACCTGACAAATACCCACTCATAGGTTGATATTCGCGAGGTTGATAACCTTCCTCTGGTAGCGCCACAAATGAATAGCGCATTCTTACCGAAACAAACTTGCCATCAGGGGTTACTTGCCTGACTTGCTCGCCTTCTTTGTTGCTAGTGAAGGTTAATAAAACGTCCACATCGGCATTCTTTTCAAAGGACTTTATCCCCTCTTCCATAATGACCGAACGCGAGGTATCTAAACTGTAATGACCTTGCTTAGTATCAGCAAAACGCTGCCCGACGCCGTGAAGATCATTAAGGACTAAATCATTCACCGACACTAATGGCGTTTTGCCATCTAAGACTTTGCCGCGCCATAACACTGATTCAGCAAAAGCTTCTTTAACCGCTAATTGCTCCGCAGGATTGTCACTGCTGGCACGATAAAAAGTGTTTAATTGCTTTAATAATATGAAAGGACCTTGGCGCTCAAACTGCACCATTCTGGTTTCACCTAATTGGCCACGATCTAGCCCGATATCATTAGAGCCAACGCCGTGGGGCAAGCTAGTTATCATCAAAAAAGGTTGATTTAACTTTTGGGCCTCTAAAAATAGCTCTCCTGATTTGTTTTGGTAATAGAAATTAATAAACCCAGAAGCTTTCTCACTTTGCTTAATCACGGTTTGCGCAGGTGTCGCCGCATACGTCATGATGGGAATGGCGGTTAATGCCAATGAAAGTGCGATGCTGTGGCGGATCATTAAACTATCTCCAAATCGAATAAACAGGGTCTACAAACAAATAAACAACTCAAACTTTAAGCAAGTTAATACAAACAACTGTGCTAAGCCAGATTTAAATCTGGCTTAGCACTTATCACTTATGGCTATTCTTATAATCTATCCAATGCTCAAGCGAATCAAATAACTCATTCAAGACGATAGGTTTGGTAATATGGGCATTCATACCCGCTTTTAAGCTCTTTTCTCTATCGCCTGACATTGCATGAGCAGTCATGGCAATAATGGGCATTTGTTCACTGGAATAACGTTTACGCAGTTCCTGAGCGGCTGTGAGACCATCCATCACTGGCATTTGAATATCCATCAATACCGCATCAAATGGCTTACTATCAATTATATCTAGCGCGATTTGACCATTATCGGCCACCACTACTTCATAGCCAGCACTTTTCAATAACTCTGTAGCGACTTGCTGATTAATAAAGTTATCTTCAACCAATAGTACTAAACCAGCTTCTTTAGTTTGCTCAGGATCTTCCTCGACTACTGGCGCCACATTGAGTTTAGGTTCAGCGGCAAATGCACCGATGATTTCGTCAAATAATGCCGAGGCTTTAAATGGCTTTTGTAACACGGCAAACACACGGCTTTCATCAAATTCAGCTTCTAATGGCTCGGCTGAATAAGCCGTCATTAAGATGATGACTGGACGTTTTTTAAGACGACCATCTGCCACCATCTCATCGATAATATCGATAACATCAGCGCCGCCCATTTCAGGCATCATCCAATCTAGCAGCAGCAAATCCACTGAGCTATGGGTTAGCACATCAATGGCTTCAGCGCCGCTTTGCGCTGTTTTAACATCAAAGCTAAAGTCATCCATAACGGTTGAGTATATTTGCAATGCACTTGGGTTATCATCAACTACTAAGGTGGTTAAGTTATTCAACTGCTCAGGCACCACTAACGGCGCAACAACATTCTCTTCGGCAATTTCAAAGCTAATATTGAAACTAAAGGTACTGCCTTGATTTGGCTCTGATGACACTTCCATCGTACCGCCCATCAGCGACACTAAGTGCTTACTGATCGATAAGCCTAAGCCTGTACCACCGTATTTACGAGTTGTAGAGCCGTCGGCTTGTGAGAAGGCATCAAACAACTTAGCTTGTTGCTCTTTGCTAATACCAATCCCGGTATCACGTACCCAGAATTTAAGGTTGATACGGTGATCGCGCTCACCGACATCTTCACAGCCCAGTTCAATTTCGCCATTTTGGGTAAACTTGACTGCGTTAGATAATAAGTTAACCAATACTTGGCCTAAACGCAGCGGATCGCCACTAAGAATTAAGCCTGCGGTCACTGGGGCATACAGTAATAACTCTACCCCTTTCTCTTGTGCTTTTTGCGCGTTCATATCAATGACGTGATCAAGCACCTTATCAAGCGGGAATGACACTCGCTCTAACTCTAGTTTACCCGCTTCAATCTTGGAGAAATCCAAAATGTCATTGATGATCCGCAGTAAAGACTGAGCCGAGAAACCTGCCTTGTTAAGGTAATCTTGCTGCTGCGGTGTTAGCTGAGTACGCTGCGCTAGCTGCAACATACCGATAATCGCGTTCATTGGGGTGCGGATTTCATGACTCATATTAGCCAGGAATTCACTCTTATACATATTGGCAAGTTCAGCGTCTTGCTTCGCTTCAAGCAAGGCCACCTCATTACTTTTTTGACGAGTAATATCTTTGTGGGTACCCAACATACGTTTCGATTGACCGTCATCGGCAAACTCTACCGCACGACCACGTGATAATACCCAATGGTACTCACCGGATTTCGCTCGCATCCGATACTCAATCTCGTAGGTGCCTTCAGGTTTTTTGGCATAGCCACTGCGGTATTCTTCAACACGCATGCGATCATCTGGATGAATTAACGCATCCGTTGATGAAATAAGCGCAGGGAATTCATTTGGCTTATAACCCAGCATTGAATAGAAAGCAGGGTTACAAATCAGCTGCTCTGAATCTAAATACCAATCCCATAAGCCATCTTCTACCGCATCCATCGCAAGATGATAACGCTCTTCAGATAAGCGTAACTGCTCAGCGGACTCATACTCACGGGTCACATCACGCCAAACCGAAATAAGCCCTAATAGCTCGCCACGACGATTGTAGAAAGGTAACTTTAAGGTATCGAGTAATACTGTCTTGCCGCCGATATCGACTTTTTCTTGATAACGCAGCAACGAGCGATCACTTAAGACTTTCTGATCTTCTTCACGAATACGTGCGCCTTGATCATGAGTTGCATCAAGTGATAGTTGGCCTACTAGTTCATTTTCTTTACAGCCAAGCATGTATTCAGCTGACTTATTACAGCCTAAATACTTACCCTCTTTATCTTTATAAACAATCGCCTCGGGAATTGAGTCAATCAAAGAACGCAGTAATGCAAATTCACGTTCTCGACGCTCTGTGGTATCACGCAGTCGTTGAGTACGCCGCGCAACGAGATTATCAAGGCGCTTATTCTGCTCAGCTAAGTGGCGGGTATATTGTTTGTTTTCTTCAAAAATGCGGCTGACCAGTAAAAACCACGGCTCCCAACCTTCGGTAATTTTCTTTGGCGCAGCAATCGGCTCACGGGAACACTCTTCTAAATGGGTCAGCAGGCGAGATGCTGGATTAACGAATGAGCGACGAGTCTGCCAATGCACTATCGTCACCAATACTGATAACGCTAAAACAACTAATAAAAACGTCAGCTTTAACTTATCCCACGCATCTTGGAATAACACATCTTCATCTTGTAAATACAATAAACGCCAAGGTGGATTTTGCAATGCAACTGAATGGATGTAATAACCATTACGTAATATGCCATCGTGGGCATCGAATAGCTCAGACTCAGGTAGCGAGTGTAACTCTGACGGGATCCGCTGACTAATGTGATAAACACGGTTCATATCATTGGCGTCGAAGTCACTGTGAGAAAGGATATTGTTGTATTGATCCAGCAATATCACCGTGCCCGGCATTTTAAAATACATGCGCATTTGCTTAGCAAGCGATGCCAGTGTCATATCTAGGTTGATTGAACCGATAAAATCATCTTCAAGATAAACCGGTAACCCTAATGTAGTTAACAGTCCTTGATCGGCTAAATCAACATACGCTTCGCGCCAGAATACGCTGCGCTGTGGGTTCATTGCGGGCGTTGCAAGTTGGAATTGTTTCTTGTTTAACAGTTCTTCTCTAAATCGGGTCTCATTGGTCGACCACGGAAATGAAGACATTATCCGTTGTTTAGAGATGTAGTAAATTGATGATGCTTTTGGCGCTGCTTCTTTAGCAACAGGGAAAGACAATGACAGTTCAAACAGCATTTCTAATTCTTGATAGAAGGTATCACTGCGGCCATCTAACGAGCCCATACCAGTGATCCGCCCCATATTGGTAAAAGGTTCACCGCTAATGGCGTAGCTAGGTTCTAAGGTAAAGAACTGGCCATCTTCATTGAATTTTTCATACTGAGGCAAACGATCTTTACGCACTAATTCGCCCAGGCGTAAGTTATCAACCGCCACATTACGTAAACTTTTAACCGCGCGAATACTGGACTCAAGCAGTAAATCAATTTGCAGTACATGACGTAAGACTTGCTCTTCACGCTCTTTAATTAATTGCGTTTTTTGACGTTCAAATAGCATCCAAGCCGATAATAGCGCCATAACAATAACGCCAATATAGGTATAAAAAACAGCTCGATTGTACTTTCGTTGAATAAGCGATTTTAGATGTAAATCTGGCTCGGTCGATTTCATTGAAATCCCTATGGTTTACTCAATAGCGTCGATGTTCAAAAGAAAAAGGAGAGGCGCTACATAGTTTAATTCTGGTTTATTTATGCATATTATCAGGAAGCTATTCTTAAGCACATGAATAACCTAGATCAATCGTTAGAAAACATGTCATTTTAATCAGTTTATAAATAGCTTCTAAAACATAGCAAATTATCACTATAGAATCATGGTGATTTTACCTTTAATACCAAGAAATCTGATTCCTTATTTTGTGATAGATAAAAGCTTCAATTTCTCTGCCCTTATCCCAATTACTCACTGCAGAATTAATATTCGCTAGCGTTAAGTGAAAACTGAAAATTAAAAAGTTGCCTCAAAACAATAACAACGACTAAAAACAAAAAAACCGACAATGCCAACGCATCACCGGTTTATCATTTACGGCTAATTTCTCATTAACTAGAAGCGGAACTTATAACCAAACTCAATGGCATTATCACGTTCACCATACCACTCATAATCACTGCCTAAATGGCTGGATTTAAGGAGTTCAGACTTAATTTTATACTTGCCATAGAATGCATGAGCACGAGCATTTGGCAGACGGTATTCCGCGCTAAATTCATGCTCCCATACCGTGCCTTTGTTGTTATCAAATACGTTGTCATCCAGCTTGTCTTTGTAAATCGCATCATAAACAAATCTAAAGTCATTCCACGTATACGTTAACCACAGGTCATAACGCATTTCTTTACCCACAGCATCATCATAAACACCGCTACTTAGGCTCAAACGATCTAAATCCTCTGAGTAGCGGGCACGGAATTTCATTTGAAAATCTTTGGTTATGCGGTAGCCATAAAAAGCGCCAAGACGAAGCTTTTTAGCGTTTTCTTTGATTTGGTAATCCAATAATGGACCAACTTCGTGTTCATTCTTATCGCCCCAACGATGACGATAACCCGTTTTAACAGTAAATTCATATTGATCAGGTGCATAACCTGTTTCAAGCTCAGTTTTACTGCGGTCATATTGCCATACTTGTTCAAAGCCGAAGTTAAAACCGTTATCCATTCTGTGGCTAAACTCGAGTTTAGGACGATCTGTACGGCCATCTAATACTTTATGTTCCCACTTCATTGTAATGGTGCTGTTCGCTAGTGCTGAACCACTCACCATACTTAATAAGCCCAAGGCTAAAATTGATTTTTTCATCTTAAAATATCTTCCTGTAGGTAGTTAAATACCCGGCATGTGCATCGCACATGCCTTATCAATATCGAATAAATTACAATTCAAGGCGTAATTAGTTGTGAGTGTTACCAGTAAATACATTGGTACTTTCAGCTGGTAAACGAGCGAAAATAGCAGCATCACGCACACCTTCGCCCACATCATTAACCGCTTCTAGGGTGTAATCAGTGAAGGTGTTGTTGCTCACAGTGACAGCACAAGTATTTTCGTTGTCAGCGTCTTTAATGACACCGCTACTTGAATCCCCGATTTTAACTGCGGCCGTTTCTTTATTACCATCACCAATGATGCTGAAGGTGTTGCCATCAATCAGCGATCCCATGCGACCCTTACTAGAACTACACGTCAGTTTCACCATGTCGTTTTGTAAGTTACGGCTTTGAGTAAGGAACTCACTACCCGTTAGGTTGATGAAACCGTATGAACGGATCCAAGCGCCTTTGTTTTCGATTTGATCTTGTTCAGTGATATTTGAAGCGTCGAATGAAAGGTTATCCAAGATGATTGGCATACCATCCTCACCGACTTTTTGAATATTAATGACTGCTTCTTTGGCATCATCGGTCGCGCCACATTTAGCTATGGCGTCATTATTAAACGTGATGTTTGTGATTTGTGCACCCGCCGCACCATCAACCACATCAATACAAGCACTACCAGAAATAGCCGCGCCAGTTTGACCTGTTAACGTGATGGCTCTATCGATGGTAATCACACCTGTTGAATATTCAAAGCTTGCGCCTAAAGTAATGGTGCTACCCGCTGTTGCAGCTTGAATTGCCACATTAACTTCATCAACATTTTCAGGGTAAGTCGGCTCAGGATCTGTGCCGCCACCTGTTACCGTGTTATTGGTTTCAGTCGTATCACCAAAGACATCGTAAAGTGCTGTGCCAATATCGTTGTTTTCGCTGATTAACGCATTGAATTTATCAAAGGTATTGTCAGTGAACTCAGCGCCACAGTTTTTATCTTCTTGGCCTAAGTTACTTGGCACACCAATGGTTGCAGCGATTGTCATACCTGAAGTGTTATCAGCGCCCAAACCAAAAGTGCTACCTGAAATGATTGAACCACGTGGGTCACTGTTTGAGCCACCACGAGAAGCAGAGCTTCCGCAGTTTAGATATACAATATTTTGCGCATCGGCTGATTTATTGACAAATTCAGAGTCAGAAATATCGACTAAACCACGAGAGTAAACCCAAGCATCACTCTCACCCGTTGATTCTTCGAACCCGCTACCGTCAAAGGTTAAGTTTTCAAGCGCAACTGCTGTTTTATCTTTACCCACTTTACCGATGTTAATAATAGAAGTTGAGGTGCTTTCACCCGAACCACAGTCATTCATCACGATATTTTCAAAGCCGATGTTAGAAATCTTTGCTTGATTACCGTTACGTAAAATTTCAGCTGCTTCTGTTGGAATATCGATACAAACTGCGCCAGAGAAAATAGCTTGCTCTGTCTCAGTCACAACGCCTTCTGAATCAGTTGATTGTAAGGTAATAGCTTGATTGATAATTAAGGTTCCGGCATCAGCAAAGTTACCAGCAACATCTAAACTAATAACAGTGCCTGAACTTGCCGCATCAATTGCTGCATGTAACTCAGCAACCGTTGTCACCACATCAGGCGCTTCTGGTGGAACACCTGGGTCGGTATCACCATCAGTTAAGGTATTGTCAGATTCAGTGGTATCACCAAATACATCATAAAGTGCAGTTGATTGATCGCTAGTCTCGCTGATTAAAAAGCCAAATTTTTCGAATGTATTGCCTGTAAAGGTCGCAGCACAATTCTTATTTTCTTGACCTAAGTTGCTAGGCACACCGATTGTGGCCGCTTTAGTCGCATCATTTGCATTGATTTCAGCCAGTGCAAAGATATTGCCAGCCATGATAGAGCCAAGATCATTGGCGTAACTACCGCCTCGAGATGCTGAACTACCACAGTTCAGGTAAATCATACTTTGTGCATCTGTCGATTTATTGGTAAATACACTGTCTGAAATATTCACTAAACCACGAGAATAAACCCAAGCAGCACTATCACTGGTAGACTCTTCGAAGCCAGTGCCATCAAAAGACAGGTTATCTAAAATAACCGCTGTTTTATCTTTACCGACTTTACCGATATTAATAATTGAATTAGAGGTGCTTTCACCTAAGCCACAGCTATCCATGACGATGTTTTCAAACGCCAAGTTTGAAATACGCGCTTGCTCACCACCACGAAGAATTTCTGCAGCTTCAGTAGGAATATCAATACAAACCGCGCCAGATAAAATCGCCTGCTCATTTTCTACAGGATCATCAATTGCGCCATCGGCATCAGAGGTAATTAGGGTAATGGCTTTATTAATAACAATAGTGCCAACATTTTCAAAGCTACCATCGATATTCAAGCCGATAACAGTACCCGCTTCTGCGGTATCAATTGCTGACAATAACTCAGCTGAACTTGAAGCAACCACATCGGCTACATCAGGTGTTTCAACGGGTGGTTGCCCTGGATCTGTTCCACCATCCCCTGGAGGTTCATCATAAAAGTCACAACCTGCTACTAAACTTGTCGATAAAGCAATGGCCACTAAAGCCGATATTTTTTTAATTCTCATTTTACTGCCCCATTAATGAGTTTAACGTTCATCTTTTTATTATTTGATGCGATAGCTCGCACCCGTATCTTGAGTCGTTAGTACTTTCAGTCCTTTAGCACCACCATCGAAATTAGTTGCTTCAAGCAAACCATTTTCAGCGCGCTGTAGTTGAGGATTACGGTAAATAACCCCGTCCCATGGCAGTTCGATGCCCGCCACTGGGCCATAGTACAAATCATTTTCGTAAGTAGGGTTCACCAAAGGTGCAACGCTTTCATTACCCGTGAGAGCCAAAGTTCTTGAACCTTGTGCATAAGACAGGTTGTTCTTAAAGCTCAGATCGGTGCCCGCAAAGATGGTGCTCACTTTGGCATTGTCATAAAGGCTGACGCGGTGAGTTTTGGTGGAATAAAGGAAGTTTTGGCGAGAGTCGATAATGGTGTTGTTTTCAATTTTAACTTTATAAGGTGTAGCCTGTTTATTGAGCTCTTTACCTTTCACATCATTATTTAAGGTTTCACCTGCTGCAACATCAGTGATACCAGTGTTCACAGCGATACCGCCACGCACATCACCAGTGCCCATTACTCGTTCAATGTAGTTATTGCGAATCGTATGACCAGCATCATAGAAACGAATACCACCAGATTGCTTTTTGTTGTTACCTAAAATGACATTGTCTTCTACTACATTGTCGGTACCGTGACGCAGTGAAATCATCGAAGCATTATCAACAAAAGTATTGCCTCTAAGCGTGTTACCGCCTGATTTCAATGAAACTAATTCAGTCTCACCATCACACTTCAAAAATAAATTACCTTCGATTAAGGTTTTTGAAGCGTAAATTGAGCTCTTAGAGTCACCTAAACGAATGGCTTCCCAGCTATTTGAGTTATAACGAACCGCATCAGGGTTATCGAACTCATTAAACTGGTTATGTTGCTGATTATAAAAAAGGTTACCTTTGATGGTATGGTGGTCAGGCGTGGTATCGCCTTTCTTTTTCTGCACGCCAATCAAGGTGCCACGTTTATGTTTCCCTTCAAAAGTATTATTGATTAAGCTGTTATGCTTTCCATATAAAGAGATCCATAAGTACTTTGGATATTCAGCGCGTTTGTCGTCTGGCTGATAAAGGTAGTCATCATTGAAGAAGTAGAAAGTAGAATTAGTTAGCGTATTATTATCACCACGGAAGACCACACCGCCCATTCTTTCTGCTGGGCCTCCATCGGTAAATACCACACCGTCTAAGGTAATATTGTCACCACGAAGATTAAACTGTACTAAACCGGTAAACCAAACTTCCCCAGGGTTCGCAGCTTTAATCGTGACGTTATTTGCTTTGATATCAAATTTGCCAAGGTTGGCATATTTTCCAGCATCGATAACGAGCGTTTCACCATCTTGGAGTGTGAGTAATTTATCTTTTAATGCTGCAGCATCAGCACTTTGCAAAGATGACGCAGCAATAGCACTTTTATTATTTTGCTCAACCATTGGTCCTGTGATTGTTGCTGTCCCCACAACATCAACCGCAGGCTCGGTAGCTGCACAACCTGCCAGCAATACCAAAGAAATAGCTGAAGCGATAATACGCTTTTTCATACTTTCCCCTTTCCTATTTGTATTATTTAACACAAGCTTATTTGTATTATTAATCTTTTGGTAGGAAAAACTGTGAGATTGTTCATAAACTAACTAATTAGGAGTATATAATTGATTATTCTTTGCAACCAAAGCAAAAAAACGTTTAACAATGAGACTTCCAGGGTAAACTTTAATCACAAAAATTAACAATGGTCTCATTAGCTGATTGCTAATTGAGTAGAATATTAAAAATTTCTCCCACAAATTCGTTTGAAAAAGTAAGATATATTGTCTTACAAATAAGGAAGGTTATCGTTATGTTAATGCGAATATTTATCTCTAATGTATTACTTATACTTCTTTTAGGTTGTTCAGGTTCTTCTGATTCACCTGAAACGCCACCTGAAACGCCTCCTGAAGTGCCTCCAGAAGTGCCTCCGTGCGAAACCTGCAATTGGACAATTGAGCAGTGGAAATTGACTATTCCTGAGAGCAAAGACAGCTTTTATGGTTCAGGCGGAACGAGTGCTGCAGAACTAAAACCTGGGACATGCAGTAATAATCAAACCTTCTCAAATGACACAGACATCACTTATTTCTGGACTGAAACCAATCCACAGCAAATGGTGTTTAACCTTGATTTAGGCATAGATGGCGCGACGACACCCAATACCCAGTATGTGCGTTCTGAATTACGTGAGCTATATCGATACGATACTGAAAGTGCATGCTCTACAAGCAATCAAAATTGGTCTATTAGTGGTGAGCATCAATTAATGGCATCGCTGAACATCATTCAATATCCACAAATCTCATCGACGACACCAAAAGTGATTGTTGGCCAAGTACATGGCAAAGATATCAAGCAAGCATTGGTAAAAGTATTATGGGAGGGCGAGGATAAGCCTGTCAGAGTCATATTAAATGACACGTTCAATCCTAATAATGAGACTTGTGATACTTGTCAGCCTTTCAGTATCGAATTAGGCACAGCCCCAGCGTACGAAGATTGGCAATACTCGATTCATCTTGATACTGATGGCGTAACGCTTTCAACTACAATTGCAGGCGCTACAACTCAAAAAACGTTAAAATGGGGCGAACCTGTGATCGCAAATAATGGCCAAGAATACACCTTAGATACCGCTTGGCTTGATGAAGAATATTACTTTAAAGCTGGCATATACCCTCAAATAGTGACGTCGTCGAACTATGTTGGACAAATATTTGAAGTCGGCTTTACCGAACTTAAGGTAACTCATACTCCATAGCTAGGCATGATCGTAACTGTCCAGGCTGCATAAATTTTCATGCAGCTTGAGAAAATTGAGTTTAAGCTATGTAAGATCATGAGTTATTCATTATTTAAGGTATAAAAATGGACGAATCTTTACTTCCTAATGTCATCCAATTTATTGGACAAATCGATCCATTTGATAAACTGCCTAAAGCCGTAGTTCGCGACCTTGCTGAAGTGGTTAAAATTATTTATGTTTCTCAAGGTGAAGTTGTTGATTTATCTTCAGATAATCAAGAAAAGCATTTGTATATTGTGCGCTCAGGCGCAATGGAGCAACGTAAAAAAAGTGGTGTGTTACGCGCCCGTCTAGAATCAGAAGACTTATTTGGCTTCACCTTTTTAGATTCTGATGTTGATGACGACCAAGGTTATCAAGCTATCGCCATTGAGCCCTGCTTACTGTACCTGATCCCTCATTCAGCACTGCAAAGCTTGTTTACCAAAACACCTGAATACGCAGAACATTTTGCATCACAAGCACAAGTACGTTTGAACTCAGCATTAGACGTTGTCTGGTCAAATAAAGAAAAAGGCCTGTTCATTCGCAAGGTAAAAGATGTCGCCAGTGGTCGTATTGCTGTGGTCACCGCCGATATGAGCATTCAAGCTGTCGCCCATGAAATGCGCATGATTAAACGCACATCCTGCGCTGTCATTTACGAAGATGACAAAATTGTCGGCTTGATTACCGACCGTGATATGACCAAACGCGTCATTGTGGAAGGCTACCCAATTGATAACCCAATTAAAGATGTGATGACATCGAATCCGCTCACTGTCGCACCCGATGATCTTGTTCTGCAAGCTGCCTCACTAATGATGCAATACAACGTGCGTAATCTTCCTGTCGTCGAAGACAACAAAGTCGTCGGGTTATTAACTACGACACACTTAGTGCAAAACCACCGTATGCAGGCCATTTTTCTAATTGAGAAAATTAAGTATGCTGTCAGTGTCAAAGAACTTGCTGAATTAAACCCTGAGCGCCAAGCCATTTTCGAAGCCTTAGTAGAAGGCAAAGTGGTACCTGAAACCATCGGCAAAGTAATGGCGATGATTTTCGATGCTTACACTCGACGATTAATCAATATCATGATTGATCAACTGGGTCAGCCGCCCTGCGAATTCGCCTGGATTGTCGCAGGTTCCCATGCCCGCAATGAAGTACATTGCTTAACGGATCAAGATAGTGCAATCGTGTTAGCCGACAACGCCACTGCCAATGATCGGATTTACTTCAAACATTTAGCCGAATTTGTCACTCAAGGGCTTAATCGTTGTGATTACCCACTTTGCACGGGCTTTTATATGCCAACCACAGAAAAGTGGTGCCAACCATTATCAATGTGGAAGCAATATTATAAAAAGTGGGTCGCTAACCCTGAATACGAACGCCTACTCAATATCAGTGTATTTTTAGAGATTAGAACTGCATTTGGTAATCAGCAGTTTGAACATGAATTACATGAGTCTATGCATAACCATATACGTGCAAATGCAGAATTCTTGGGGATCTTAGTCAAAGACGCGACAAATACCAGTCCACCCCTCGGTATCTTTAATTCATTAGTGCTAGAAAAAAGTGGTAAAAATAATAAGACACTGAATATCAAAAAATATGCGATTAACTTAATTATCGATCTAGCAAGGATTTATGCCTTAGCTGTTGGCAGTGATGCTCTGCAAACAGAGGCTCGTTTCCAAGCGGCTAATGATGCGGGAGTATTAAGTGATGATGCCTTTAAAAATATTATGGGCGCATACCGCTTTATTTTGTCGTTCAGATACAGTCATCAACTAACGGCATTAAAGGAAGGCAAAGTTCCTAATAACCATATTAATCCAGATACTTTTGGTAGCTTCGAGCGTAAACATTTAAAAGACGCCTTTCGGATCATTGCCGATCAACAAGATGCCGCTAAACTGCGCTTTGGAAATATCTAATGGCTCTTTTAGACTATTTCCATCCTCTGTCGGTTTTAAAAAGGCAACGTGAAAGCTTTCTTATTAAAGACAGCTCAATGCAAAATCTTCTTAAGCCGACCAAAGCAGAGCTGCCAGAACTTAAGGCATTATGCAAAGACTTAACCTACGTGGTACTCGACATCGAAACCACTGGCTTCGATCCTGTTGATGATGACATTCTCAGTATGGGTTGGGTAGTGATTAACAACCAACAAATTGACTTAGCCAATTGCCAACACCTTTATATTAAGAACTGTGACAAAGTAAAACCTGAATCCGCAGTCATCAATCACATCACTCCACAAATGTTAGATAACGGCATTTCACTGCATGAGGCAATGAACTATTTTTTCACTCAATTGGGCGACAGGGTATTAGTGGCCCACGGTTCAGTGATTGAATCGGGGTTTATAAACTACTACGCCAAAAAGTATTGGCAACTGCCTACGCTGCCTTTACTTTGGCTCGATACTTTATGCTTAGAGAAGCATTTTGCTACCGCTATAGATCATTACTCTGATGTCGATCTCACCTTAGCGGGCACCCGCAAACGTTATGGCTTGCCTGAATATAATAGTCATAACGCATTAGTCGATGCGCTCGGGGCGGCAGAATTATTGTTGGCGCAACAAAAAAGGTTATCTCGAGGCAGTCGTGACAGCTTTGCCCGACTCTATCGATTAAGTCAGAAGAAATAGCTAAAAATACACCAGAGAAGTGAACGACCATATTAAAGTTTGATCATTTTCAAACATATTTTTGGACAGAAATAATTTAAAGCTGAAACTCTGAAAGCAACAACTTCCATTAGGGAAAGTATGGCGACCTGATATGTGGTAACGCCGCGCTCAGCCGCCGGAGGTAACTGGCGCTTTTTGTGATCCGCACAAAAGGTGACAGTTGCCGGAGGTCGGTTGCAGCGCCTTGTTATGTTTTGACTAGCCATTTGTACATGACTAACGCGTTTACATAGCCTAATGACGGATGATTAAAAGCCTTTGGTAACTGCCCAACAGTCTCAAACCCGAGCTTATTCCATAAACGAATTGCACCTTCATTGCTTGAAGCGACAAAGTTAAATTGCATGGCTTTGTACCCTAGATCTGTAGCTATTCTCTGGGAATGCTCACACATTGTGGTAGCTAGCCCTCTGCCTCTGGCTGCAGTGGAAACCATATAACCACAGTTGCAAACGTGATTTCCAGGCCCTGCCTGATTTGTCTTTAGATAATAAGTGCCAAGCGTTATGCCTTCTTCTTCGAAGACAAAAACCTTTCTTGGGGTTTCCATCCAAATTCTCTCTGCCTGTTCCTTGATAGTTTCTGGGTCATAGGCATACGTTTCTCCAGCAGACACTATTTCACTGAAAATTGGCCAGATACTTTCCCAATCTGCTTTAGTCGCTTCTCTAATGTTCATAGCTCGATCTCTCTAGAAAAACATAACATTTGTATAGTGCGCATGCGCGTTTATTTGGCAAACGCGCATGCACATTTAATAAACCTATTATTTAAGCCTTACTAAAGTAAAGCGATTGATTTATAAGCACTCTACCAGAGTGGTATTGGATAAACGAGCACAAATATTTGCAAAGTGAGCATTGAAATTGATGCCTTATCTGAAGTAATCAGCAGCAGTCACTTATCGATTAACAAAAGTAGGTCAATGGGCTTGTTATTTATCTGTACTGCTTATCGGCTGTAACTCTCAACGGGACAAAAACGTTTAAGGTCACCAATTCTATATTTCATTTATATTGGCTCAGTTACAGCAGACCATTACTTCTATCTAATCCATTGCCTGCCGCAGGCTTATGTGCAGATACAGCTGCGAGACGCTACAAGTACGTCCATGTAAGCTCTGCCAAAACATCCATGTTTTGGAAGCTCGCTGCTGCATCTACACTGGGATTATTATCTCTTCGATTTGACTATATTTGTGACAATTTAAAAAGCTAAATTACTCAAGTTGCGTGGGTGCTTTTGATCTTCTTTGAATGTTCAATTTGAAATGAGGTAAGCAAGAAAATTACGTGAGTCCAGACATGGATGTCTGGCTAGCTTTCGAGGGGAAGGGACGCCCCATCGTAAGCGTTAGTGATTTTTGTAGCTTGCCGAAGCGGACTCAAAATGAAGTTTAAAGCTGGGTGATTCTCCGTTGGAAATTTTGCTGTTTAAATTTCGCCGGAGCTGCGGGGTGTTCTAAGAGGGAGTCGCAGTTCACTCCCTTTTAGTCTGGTGTGGGCGAAGCGCCACGACTTTGATTTAGATTTTTATCCAAATAAATAAATCATTAGCTAACGAAAGCTGCTAACAAATCTTAGGGCAGAAATGTATTACTCCTCCCCAGGTTCTGCCTGCAAAAATGCCACAAATATAAATCTATATTAAAAATGATCAGACTTTATTGTGATTTATCACACGTTAATATGAACCCACAACAATTCATTACTGGGTGAACAATTCTTTGTGATCAATTCTTGTAATAAAAAATCCCTGAAACTAAAAAGCGAATACCTATATCAGTATTCGCTTTTCATTTTAAGCAGTCAGAATCAGTTAGTTTGAACGATACAGCAGTTCAATCTCACGCTGTGCCCATACCTCAGCTAAGTTTTTACTCACTGAGTAATCTGTAAAGTCAGTGTCTTTCGCCAAGTTAATCCATTGCTCGTTATTCAACGCTTGACCTGCTTTTAGGTAAATCGGTGACATACGGGCAATTCTGCGGCTGTCTTTTTCAGGAAAAGGCCAACTGGCTTTAGGATCATTGTAATTCACCATAAACTCGATGCCTTTTGATAAAGACACGCCTTGATCATTTTCATAGTGCCACAAGTCAACATCAACCTTATCACCAAGTTGAGCAATGCCTACTAACGGATCTAAGCTGAAGTAATGGTAATGATAAGAACGAGTTCTTTGCGCTTCATGTGGCTGCGAGCCATCTTCAGCAAACTGAGTATCAACACGAACTTTACCTTTTTGAACCATTTGCTTAGTTAAATGTGTATTACCTAAGAAGTATGCAATGCCTGCCATTTGATAATCATACCAAGTGCCGTGGTTATTAGGTGCATAAGCCTCGCCTTTAGGGCCACCACTTAAATCGTCTTCTATTAACCAATCAAGGTAATCGCTGTACCATTGCTCTATCCCCTGCTCGTCTTTATCTGTCCACGAGGGTGACTGAGATAAAATAGCTATCGCATCTAAATTACGTTCAACCAAGGTACGAGTATCGATCAAACCACTGCGACGTCCGTCTGCCACACCTGGTACACCTTGACCAAAATTCACATTGGGATTCATGCGTGTGTCTTCATCTATATACCAAGCACGAACTAATTCAATCGCTTTATTGGCGTAGGCTTCATCTTCACTAAAGTAATAACCTAATGCTAATGCCCGCACTGTACGAGTAAAAGTGCCAATTCTTACTGAGTCCGTTTCATCAGATTTAGACGCTGGATTAGTTTTCCCATCAAAGCGTATCCAAGGTAGGCCGTCAGCTTTAGATTCATCTGGCCACCAATAAGGACTAATGCTCATATAATCATTTTTATCGCCACTAGGAGGTGTGAAGCCTTTATGGGCTACACTGAAAATACCTGCCTTTTTGCCGATATCTGCTTCTTCAAGTAGTTGCTGGTAACTGCGCTGCATTGATTTAGGTGCATTTTCTGAATGTAACAAAGCACGATTAGCTGCCAATGTGGCTTCATCTAAAAAAACAAAATTTGCCGCCAATACAGGACTCGTTACAAATACACTCATTAAAGCGGCTGCGCACAAAGATTTTGGGACTTTCATTTACTTCCTCCAGCTATTAAGTAATACAAATATAGCATAAGACAAAAATTATTCAGTGATACAGGTCATGTAAAATTACTATCTTTATGTAACCAAATAAATATACCACAGCAAAAACAACAACTTAAAAATACAATTAATTATTGGCAATAATTTCTATAACGAAATTTGATGTGCGTCTCACAATTGATATTGTATTATGTTAGTATCATTTTATTGATTTATTGGGAAATGGTTTCACTGTATCGACTTTGTCTAAGAGAACTTGGTTAATACACTCCCATTTATCGTTTTCATACAGCGAGCTCGAAAAGCCAGCACCTAAGAATATTTGGGGCGTGCAGTCTTCGACCCGCAATGAAGTTACCACCCTAAGAAGAATAACTGCGGTCAAGGTAACAACGAGGTTAGCGACCCAATTTAATAAGTCAGTGTGACAAATAGATTTTAGGTTATTGCAGCTATGATATGTGCTTTAGCAAATGCATCCACTACTCAGGATGCTAAATCGTTGATGAAATAAGAATGTTTGAAGTTTTAAAGTTTGCACTTTTAATAAGGTCAGTCTGATTACTGAGTAATTAAGGCTTTTTTTCAGCATTATTGCTGATGTTGGTTCCCATAGATTTACTCTTAGAAAAGGTTATAAAAATGGAGCTAAATACACTCATTGTAGGCATCTATTTTCTATTCTTAATTGCAATAGGCTGGATGTTCCGAACATTTACAAGTAATACAAGTGACTATTTCCGTGGGGGCGGAAGTATGTTGTGGTGGATGGTTGGGGCGACTGCCTTTATGACCCAATTCAGCGCATGGACCTTTACTGGCGCAGCTGGTAAGGCATACACAGACGGCTTTAGTGTCGCCATTCTTTTCTTAGCCAACGCCTTTGGTTATTTAATGAATTACGTCTACTTCGCGCCTAAATTCCGTCAACTACGTGTTGTCACGGTAATTGAAGCAATCCGTATGCGCTTTGGTAACGCCAATGAGCAAGTATTTACCTGGACTGGTATGCCAAACAGCGTAATCACTGCGGGTATCTGGTTAAATGGTCTCGCCATTATTGCATCAGGTATCTTCGGTTTTGACATGACCACAACCATTATTTTGACTGGCCTTGTTGTATTGGTTATGTCAGTTACTGGTGGTTCATGGGCGGTTATTGCATCTGACTTTATGCAAATGGTTATTATCATGGCTGTAACGATTACCTGTGCGGTAATGGCTTACGTTCACGGCGGTGGTATCACTAACATTATTGAAAACTTCCCAACGGATTCATTTATTGCTGGTGGCGATCTTAACTACTTAAGTATCTTCGCAGTATGGGCAGTATTCATTTTCTTAAAGCAGTTCAGTATTACCAACAACATGTTGAACTCTTACCGTTACTTAGCAGCTAAAGATTCAAAGAATGCACGTAAAGCCGCATTACTGGCCTGTGTATTAATGAGTATTGGCCCTGTTATTTGGTTCCTACCTAGCTGGTACTTAGCGGGTTCTGGTGTTGATTTAGCAGCGATTTACCCTGAGGCGGGTAGTAAAGCGGCTGACTTTGCATACCTATACTTCGTACAAGAATATATGCCTGTGGGCATGGTTGGACTATTGATTGCCGCAATGTTTGCCGCAACCATGTCTTCTATGGATTCAGGTCTGAACCGTAACTCAGGTATTTTCGTTAAGAACTTCTACGAGCCAGTCGTTCGTCCACATGCTAGCGAAAAAGAATTGATGTTAGTGTCTAAACTGACTTCAACTTTCTTCGGTATTGCCATTATCTTAGTATCGTTATTTATTAACTCACTTAAAGGGTTAAGCTTATTCGATACCATGATGTACGTTGGTGCCTTAATTGGCTTCCCAATGACTATTCCAGCATTCTGTGGATTCTTCATTAAGAAGACGCCTGACTGGGCAGCATGGGGAACCTTAGTGGTCGGTGGCTTTGTTTCTTATATTGTTGGCTTTGTGATTACTGCTGAAATGGTTGAGAACGCTTTAGGTCTAGAACAAGCGTTAACTGGACGTGAATGGTCTGAAATTACGGTTGCGATTGGTCTGATGGCACACGTAGTCTTCACCGCTGGTTTCTTTGTCGCTTCAACTTTATTCTACAAACCTTTGACAGAAGAACGTCAAAAGAATGTTGATAAGTTCTTTGAAAACCTTGCTACACCACTGGTTTCTGAAGGCAACGCTCAAAAGCAACTGGATAACAAGCAACGTCGCATGTTAGGTACATTAATCGCTGTAGCAGGTATCTTTGTCATGGCAATGTTCCTTCTACCGAATCCTTTCTGGTCTCGCATGATATTTGTATTATGTGGTGTGATTGTCCTCTCGGTTGGTTTACTGCTAGTTAATGCCGTTGATAGCAGCATTGAAGATGCGGCGGCTGCGGAAGAAGCAGAAGCTAAGTAAAACCAATAATGGCATTAAGACAATAGACTAATAACCTGTTGTCTAACCCAACAAAAAACGCAGACCTAGGTCTGCGTTTTTTTATGTCCGATTAACGAGCTAACTTACTCTTTAATTCGGTGATTGATTGACTGTAAATGCTCTCGAGATGTTTCGCGAGCTTTGGTTGAATCACCAATCATAATGGCTTCATAAATCAACCTATGCTCATTAAAACAGGTGCCACCTTCTTCAGATGAATAAGCAATAAAGTGCTCAAACATGGTGGTGAGAATATTGCCAAAAGGCAGGTAAAAGTCATTACCAGTAGAGAAGAAAATAATCCGATGGAATTGAATATCAATGTCAATCCATGCTTCGATGTCTAACTCAGGTGCTGAATTCAACTCACTCATTTTCTGAAACACTGAAGACAACTCTTTACGCTGCTCGACAGTGGCATTTTGCGCCGCTAATGCACAAGCTTCTGGTTCAATTGCACGGCGAAAGCCTAAAAATTGGTTACAGAAGTCATTAATGTCAGTCAGCCCTTCCATCCACTCAATTAATTGTGGATCTAAAAAGTTCCAATTAATCTTCTCAACCACTCGTGTACCGATTTTGGGACGTGACTGTAGCAAGCCTTTTGAAGTCAGTAATTTCACTGCTTCTCTTAACGCTGTTCGACTAATACCAAATTGTTCGCACAATACCATTTCACTTGGAATGATACTGCCTTGAGCAAGTTCACCTGAAAGGATCGCACGAGCGATTTCGCGGGCAACGTGTAAATGTAAACTACGTTTAGCCCCTGAAATTGAATTGAAGCTATTCGCCATTTGCTTATACAACGCTGTTATTGGGATAATTGCGCCAATATAACATGATAAATATGAGACGAGAATGCTTGAAAACTGTACTTTAACACTGATTTTCAACAAGTTTCATGCTGCCTACCTTTGATAAATCATACAAATAAAATCAAGTTCATTCGGTCTTCAAACCCATATGACAATTTAACATGTGAAAAACAATCTAAAGAAAAGACAAAATATTTATCTTTTTTATAACTATCATATCGTTACTGAGTTTACTCGATTGTACATATTTTGACTCTTACCATGGCAAACTAAGTAAACTTGTTTTAACTGAATAACTTAGAGCTTATTCAGTCTTTAGAAGTACTTACTCTGAATATTTGTACGACAATATAAAGCAGAAATCATCCAACTTAGTCAGCTTTAAACAAGCTAAAGATAATAAATAAAAATTAATCTTTTATTCATATATGTGAGTCTAAACAGCTTTTAACACCCATTGGTAACATAAACAGGTTTTATAAAAACACGGTATATTGTAGTATAATACAACAGGAAATGGTGAGTGTAAGGAGTCTCAGAATGAGTGAAACGCTTACCTTTATTTGCTTACATGATAAGCAAATAATCTGCGATTCCGACTGTAAACACTCATTCAATTGTAAAGGTATATACATGATTTGATGCTTATCAAGTTCTGCGAATACCCCGTTCCATAACAGCCTTTTTAGCCATGAGCCAACAGGCAAATGTCGCTGATACGTAATACCATTTTATAACTATCTATGATGAGCATTAAACCCACTGCACTACAACTCATGTGGCTTAGAAGTGTTCTGATCTCATCGATATTTTGAGCCAATTTTCATTTTAAAAAGGATCGCAAGATCATGTTCATACAAGTAGAAGATTCAAGCAGACGAGTCCATGTGCAAGTTGCTAGACAAATTGCGCGTAAAATTTTGTCAGGCGAGATTGAGCCTTTGCAGAGACTTCCTTGTGAAATGGATTTATGTGAAATGTTCGGCGTTAGCCGCACAGCATTACGTGAATCAACTAAATTGCTATCGGCCAAAGGCTTGATTGAGTCACGTCCTAAAGTGGGTACGACGGTAAGGGCGCGTGCAAATTGGCATTTTCTTGACCCACAGTTATTAGACTGGATTCAAGGACTTGAAAATACTGAAGTGTTCTTAAGTAAGTTTTTAGGATTACGTAAAGCCATTGAGCCCGAAGCCTGTGCACTGGCAGCCAGCTACGCCACAATTGAACAACGTAAGCAGATGTCGGTATTAATGCAAAATATGATTAAAGCTGCTGAAGAGTTTGATTATGAGCAATGGACCATTAACGATCACTTGTTCCACCAAACGATCTACTTATCGACAGATAATCAGTTTTATATTCCTTTCGGCAATATATTAACCACCATCTTTAAGTTGTTTATCGATCACTCAGCTGAAGGTGGCCGCTTTTGTATTAACGAACACAAAGGCATTTATGACTCGATTATGTCTGGTGATGCCGACCAAGCACGCAGTTATTGTCAGGAATTATTACGCGATGACAATCAAAGGTTCTCTGAGGTCCCTACTGCTTAATATTTACTAAGGCTTCTGCTTAAAAAGTGAGGTTGCTATCAGTTAACTGCAAACTGAAGTACCAAGTACAGAAGCCCTAGTTCAAGGAAGAATGAATGACAAACTCGATAATAATGAAAGGTGAACATGCAGTTCATTAATCGCTATATTCATAACCAATATGTTCGCAATAACATTGCCTTAGCTTGGCCTTTAGCATTAAACGCCCTGTTGATGCAGTCAATGCTGATGATAGACACCCTATTAGTATCACCACTGGGTGAAATCCCGTTGGCAGCAATGGGAATAGCCACCACCATTGTGGCGTTTATCATGGGCATTCAAATGGCATTGGCCAATGGATCGCAACTGGTTATGAGCCGTGCCGTTGGTTCTAAAAACGCCCTGGCACTGACTAAATCATGCTGGTCTGGCATGAGTATCAATTTCTCTGTCGCATTACTGTTTTGGTCTGTACTTCTGTTATTTGAAGAATCTATAGTCGCGCTAATTACCCAAGATGTCGCCTTACAGGCTGAAGTACTGCGCTACTTAAGTGTCGCCAAGTATGTGGTGCTCTTTAACGCTGTAACCCAAGTTTGTATTGCCCTCTTTAATAGCTTGGGCAAAACAAAAATCGCGTTTAAAGGCTATTTGATTGAGCTCCCTATTAATGCAGTTTTGTCATACGCTTTCATATACGGCACAGCATTCACCCCAGAGCTTGGCGTTGTCGGCGCTGCTGTGGGTAGTTTAGTGGCTATTTTCGTGCGCTTTATTTACCTCGCTCTGTGCGTTTCCACGTTAGATAATATCTCGTTAAAGCTTGCATTGAATATTCATGAAGCACTGATCAATGCGCGCAAACATTTTATGGAAATTTTTCCTGTTGCAGCCAATGTCACCATGCTGTCTATTGGTGTCAGTGTTTATCAGTTACTTTACTCGCAGCTATCAATTAACGCTTACGTAGCCATCACCTTAGTCTTGCCTTGGATGCGAGCAGGTGGGCAATTTATTACAGCCTGGGCCCACTCTTCTGCCATTTCAATCAGCCAGGCCATTGGTTCAAAGAAGCTGCATGATTTAGAAGATAATGTGAATATCAGCATTAATCTTGCTGTGGCAATTTCACTGATGACCATGGGCTTTTTCTTCATTTTAAGTTTTTGGATTGCCGATATATACCCTGATATGGCAGACGAAACCTATCAGGCGTTAGCCATTATTGCGCCAATTTATATTATTTTGCCTTTGGTTCGCGGATACAACACAGTACATGGGCATGTGCTCAGAGCAATGGGGCATACTACTGCGGTATTTAAGATTAACTTTACGGGTCAGTGGCTCATATCAATCCCTTTATGCGCCCTGCTTATCTTGTACTTTGATGCATCAATATTTTGGGCATTTGCAATTCAACCTTTTGAAGAAATCATTAAAGCGTTTCCATTTCGATTTTTAGCCAGAAAAGCGGTCAAAGAGTTTAGTCATCACGATGCTGAAAAGCTCAGTTATTAATCTGAATTCTAGGTTTAAGCTTACCTCTGTACGGGACAAACAGATAAAACAAAGGGGCTAACTTCTCAGTTAGCCCCTTTTTGCAGTATAAGTATTACTCGTAATCAGCTGCGTATGTTTCTTCATACGTGTGCGAGTATAATTCGAATAAGTTTCCAAATGGGTCTTCTAGATAAACCATTTGTGCAGTGTTGTTATCACTTTCTGGATGGTAACGCATGATGTCCATACGGACTTTACCGCCAAGCGCTTGAGTGCGTTTGATAACACCGTGAAAATCATCAGTTTGCAAACAAAAATGGAATATACCAATGCGTGAGAAGTCTACTTCGTGACGCTCTTGACGATCTTTCATTTCAAAAAGCTCAAAACCAATGCCATCTGATGTAAGTAAGTGAGCAATGTTAAAACCTTTAAAGCCTTCACCAAATACCGCGATACACATTCTACCGATAGCCGTTTCACGTTCTTCTTTCACTTTAGTGTTGCCCATGACAACCTTCATATCTAAAGCTTTAGTGTAAAACTCAACCGCTTGGTCCATGTCACCGACCATAATACCGACGTGATTCATTCTCATAACTTACCTCAAATTCTATTAGTGAAACCATGTTCTGTTTCGATGAGGTAATATTAAGCCCAACCATTAATAAATAAAAATTATTAGATTTTATTAAAATGATTATTTTTATTTATCAAACTTTTCATTTATCACAAGTTACATTTATCACATAGTTTATGGTTCAGTCTTACTAGAGTTATTCATTGCATCCCTTTAACTCAAAATCTTAATGATGGCCTTGGATACCCTGAAATACGCCCAATAAAAATGGGAAGCAACTGCTTCCCATTTATGACTAAGATAAACTTGCTTAAATAAACTGTTTTTTAAGCTGCTGCTTAAGCTGCTTTAAAGCTATCAAATAACAGCCGTTTACGCTGGCTCTACATCTGTAGGCTCGACTTGAGCAAATGCCCCAGTCCAAGTGTAGTAGTGAGAATCAAACTTCACGGTGCGGGTTTCAGCATGCTTGGCTTCTTCTTCGTTTGAAATTGCAAAGTAGTAGTCATTACCTTTAATCGTTTCAATACGAATGACGGTACCAATGTCGTCATGGCCCATCACGTTAACTGACTTAACTTCGCCACGCGCATTCAATGATGCTTCAGTTGACTCGTTAAAGTAACCGTGGGTTTCAAGTACCGAGGCAAACACATGGTTTTTGCCTGATTGACGCATAATTAACGCAGGCTCGCTACGCATATTAAAGTCAGGATCATTGGCACCTGTGCGCGCAAAAATCACTTCACTGTGCTCAACTGCGCTAGTAACTAAACTGTAGTAGCTGCTGTCATGTAACCAGGTCACTAATGCGCTTGCTTCAACTTTACCTGAACCGACATTCCACAAGTGCTCATAACCATTGTCTTTGCCTAATGGACGTAGTTTGCTTTCCACGTCGTAGTCAAAGTCAGTTCTAATGATTTGACCACTATAATGAACCGGCAAATCGTATTGGTGCTCAGCATCAGCTTCAATCAAGTAAACATCAATGACTAATGGTTTTTCAAACTCTTCGAGCTCAGCCAATATCACACTACGTTGCATGGTAATGCCGTCGTAATAATCGCTGATAACGCCACTCATGCCTTGCAATGCTGGGTTATCCGCAACAAAGAAGTGCTTTTGGCCAAACTTAGATTCAGCTGTGGCAGTATCAAAGTTGTTTTGGGTTTTCTGGTCAACTGTCACTGTGTTGTGCGCAACGGTCTGCTTACAATATGATTTGTTCTCTGGGATATAACGGCCGCCAAATTTTGGCTCAACGTTAACCCAACGGCCAAAGCCGTAGTCGTTTAACACTTCATGACCGCGATTAAATACACTTAAATGTAAACCGTCATAATGGCCATGATCCAGCGCCGAGTGATATTGATGATCACTGCCGTGCTGGCCAAACCAAATCAGTGCCATAGTGTCATCATCTTTCGCATCACGATGACGTAAAATACTCACGCCACCTTTTTCGCCTTCTGGGCCATCAGTAACGAATAAACTGCCCCAGTTAAACGGCTTGATATCGTCAGCGTTAGCCACTGCCGTAGACAAGGTTTGTCCTGAAGAGTGAACCCACACATCTTGCTGATGATTCGCCATACCGAGTAAGGTTTCAGTTTGCTCGTAACGATGGAAACATACAGATGTTGCCATGATCACGCCTTCATCGTTAATCGAAATCGTTTTCGATGAATCGTTTAATGCAGGTAAAGAACCGTCTGGGAATGCGGTTTTAAATACTGCATAAGACGTGGTTTTAATCACTGAGTCATTGAACTGGTAAATGCCAATATCAGGCTGACGACGTTCAATCGCTTCTGCAAACAAGTAAATTGGACGCAGTGAGAAGCGGTGATAATAAGGCCCTTCCATGTAATAGCCATCAGGCGAGAACAATTGGTCTAATTGCGCTAAGAAACCACCGCTAACTTTATCAAGCTTTAAGCCATATAACGCTTTATCCACTGATTCTTGGTCATTAATGGCATAACCACAAATACCTACAGCAGCCACAGCCCATAGGCCATGATTATGAACGATGTCGAAGTCATGAGCGTAAGTCACCACAAACATTTCGATCATTTGCTTCAAAAGATCATCTTCAATTAAGCGTTTTTGATCGTCAGTTAATGTGTGGTAAATACAGCTATACGCGCAAGATGCGTAAAGCATCCACATATTTTCGTTTAACGTCTGGTGGAACAGCTTACCCGGTGGGTTAGAATCTTTACTGACGTTGCTTTCAAGTGTTGGGTACACGGTCGCGTATGCTGTGAGCATATCAACAATGTAATCACGGTATTTAGTGTCTTCAGTGATTAAGAACAAACGGCCAGCAAGATCCATATGGATATAGTTTTGCTTATGACGGTTATGCTCATAACCACCACCTTCACCATGGCCTGGCACTTCAATGCCCACTTCGGCCATATAGCTGTCTGTTTGTTTAATATCACGGCTCAATGCATTGCCAAGAAGCGTATCTTGACCCAGCTCTTTACGTAGCTCAATTGCTTCATCAAAGCTGATTAATAATGGCTGATAACTCATGTTACTTCTCCTGCACTGTCGCTTGGCTTGATACAGCGTAAAACCCTGTCCAAGTATAAGTTTGACCGTTGATATCTAGATGATGCTCAGTGGTTCTAGTCGCATCAGCTTGGTTGCTGATCATCACTGTAACGACACTGTTAGCGGTTTCAATCTCTACGACTGATCCCACTTCATTGTGGTCAACAACCTTAATATTTTTCACTTGGCCACGAGCACTAACTGATTGCTCAAACTCTTCGTTGAAATAACCGTGAGTTTCTAATACCGAAGCAAATAACGTGTTGCTACCTTTGCTGCGTAGCGTAAACGCTGGCTCGCTGCGTAAATTAAAGCTTGGGTCATTTGCCCCTGTGCGGGTAAAGATGACTTGATCATTGTCGTTAGAGCTTGTGCCTAACCAAGTGTAATAATTATGGTTTTGCAACCAGCTAACCAATGCAGTGTCATTTACTTTGCCATCTGCAACGTGCCATAAATGCTGGTAACCATCTTTATCACCAAGGGTGTCGAGTTCTTGATGAGTGGTGTAATCGAAGTTAGTACGGATAATCTGGCCATCATATTGATGTGAGTAATCATACTGATGTTCACCTTCACCCGTTACGCGATAAAGATCTAATAAAAGCGGGGCTTCAAGTTCTTCAATGTTCAACATAAATACGCTGCGCTGCATGTCGAAACCATCGTAATGGTCATTGGCAAATGCGCTCATGCCTTTAATGTTGTCGCTGTCGATAGCGAAGAAGTGAGGGATACCATGAACCCCATCTGCGCGCTTAACGTCAAAGTAGTTTTGGCAAGTTTCGTCAATCGTGACCAGGTTATGGGCTATCGTTTGGCGAGCATAAGATTTGTTTTCGTCTAAGTAACGGCCACCAAATTTAGGCTCAACGTTAACCCAGCGACCAAAACCGTATTCACGTAATACTTCTTGGCCACGGTTAAAGTAAGTAATACCTAAAGTATCGAAGTTGCCATGACCCATACCGTGTTGGCCGTAATTCATCACCAACTGGAATACATCTTGTTTTTTATCCTGCATACGGATAAAACCTTGTGCGCCACTTTGGCCTTCAGCGCCTTCGTTAAGCTCTACACTCGGCCAGAATGGCATGCCAATTTCACGTTCTTGGGTCGCTTGTTCAAATGCTTGCGATAATGCTAAGCCACATGGGTGCATCCACACAGCATCTTGAATTTTCGCCATGCCTAATAAATTGTCGTCAAGCCCGTAATGTTTGCTATAAACACTGACTGCCACTTGAACGCCCATATCGGTAATCCCCATGGTACGAGAAGCATCATTCAATGCTGGGAATTCACCATTAGGATAAGCCGTTGATAATAACGCCTGCACTGTGTTGCCAATCACGCCGTCTTTGTAGCTGTAAATATCCACTTCTGGCATATGACGATGTAATACTTCAGCAAACACACAAGTTGGGCGAATAGCGTAGCGATGGTAGTAAGGGCCTTCCATATAGTAGCCCGATGGCGCAAACAATTGTGATATTTGCGCTAAGAATCCACCGGTGTCATCACGGTCTAAACCATATACAGCGTGCTCTAGGTATTCACGCTTACCAATGGCTAAGCCACATATCCCCACTGCGGCTACAGCCCATATGCCATGATTATGAATGCGGTCAAAATCATGGGCATATTTTACAGTGAACATATCTAGCATAGGTTCAAAAATGCGTTCTTTGATACGTTCTTGTTGAGCTTGAGTCATTTCAGAAACGACACAAGAATAAGCAATACTGGTGTAGAACAACCAGCAATGCTCGTTAAGAATTTGATGAAATAAACGACCTGTTGGATTGGTATTCTTTTGAACATGAAAATCAAAAGTAAGGTATTTATCTGCGTATTGCTCTAAAACTTCAATAACAAAATCAGCGTACTTTTGCTGTTTAGTGATCAAAAATAAACGACCGGCCAAATTCATGTAAGTGTAGTTCTGCTTATGACGGTTGTGCTCATAGCCACCTGCTTCACCATGCCCAGGAATATCTATAGGCAGTTGCATAAATGCATCGACGTCTTTCTGGTTAGCCGCGATGGTCTTTCCCATCAAGCTTGAACGACCTACTTCTTTACTTAACAGCGAAATCTCGGCTTCAGTAAGCAATATTGGTTGCGTTGCCATAGGTTTTGTCACCTTTTTACAGTCATGAAATTTAAGAGCTGCACATAAAGTAATACAATATGCGTCATAGATATATCTAATCCTATCAGAAAAATGAACTTGATCACATTCGCAATCAAATGGCCATATTCAAGCTATACAGCGTTTTACGGATAAATATCTTATAATTCGCCCAATAAAGAATAGTTGATTTAGCTCACACAAATAAAAACATATTGTATTACAAATCAAAAGTAAGCATTATGATAACTAAATATTGATGATTAGCAATATTTAAAACGCTTCGGAGAAACACAATGAATATATTTTTTAAAGCAGATGAGCATCCATGGGAAGAAGTCGGTGAAGGGATTAAGCGTAAAATTGTAGGCTTCACGGATGATTTAATGGTGGTTCACCTTTGCTTTGGAAAAGGTGCTATTGGTACCCCGCACACTCACGAAATTCATGATCAAATTGGTTATGTAGTGAAAGGTAGCTTTGAAGCTCAAATTAATGGTGAGAAAAAAATTCTTAATGCGGGTGATGCATTTATTGCGCGTAAACATTTTGAGCACGGCGTAGTAGCACTAGAAGAAGACAGTATTCTGGTCGATGTTTTCTCGCCTTCAAGAGAAGACTTCCTTAAGTAACTTAACCTCTAAATAGGCACTGGAATATGAAAAATCAAAAAATTGCGATTATTGGCGAATGCATGGTTGAGCTAAGGCCATCAGGCGAATTGCTGGCGCAAAACTTTGGTGGAGACACGTTAAATACCGCTTTGTATTTAGCGCGCCTTACCCAAGGTGCCAATTTAGCGACCCATTATGTTACTGCGTTAGGTCATGACCCTTTTAGTACTTCCATGAAAGACACTTGGCAGGCTGAAGGCATCAATACTGATTATGTATTGCATGTTGAAAACAAGCAGCCAGGTCTTTATTACATTGAAACTGATGATTGCGGCGAACGCTCTTTTTATTACTGGCGTAATGATGCCGCTGCGAAGTACTTATTTGAGCAAGCTGACAGCAAAAAGCTGGCAGCGTCTTTGATCGATTTTGATTATCTGTATTTAAGTGGTATTTCACTGGCTATTTTAACCAGTGAAAGCCGTAAAACTTTATTCAGTGTGCTTGAGCAATTTAAAGAAGCAGGCGGCAAGGTTATTTTTGACAATAATTACCGTCCACAGCTTTGGCAAGATAAAGCTCAAGCTATAGCAAGTTACAAAACAATGTTGTCATTCACTGACATTGCTTGTTTAACCTTTGAAGATGAACAAGCGCTATATGGTGACACTGATGTTGAACAATGTATTGAGCGCACCTCAAACCTTGGCGTATCTGAAATCGTTGTCAAACTGGGCAGTGAGCCTTGCTTGGTGATCACCCCAGATTCAAGGATCAGTGTTGCGGCGACGTTTGTAGAAAACGTAGTTGATACTACTGCAGCTGGCGACTCTTTTAGCGCAGGATACCTTGCGAAAAGATTAACCGGTGGCACGACAGAACAAGCAGCCAAAGCAGGTCACTTACTTGCTGGCACTGTCATCCAACATGCAGGTGCGATTATACATCCAGATGCTATGCCTAGTTTGGGCTAAATTTGAGCCTGATTTAAGCCTATTAAATAATGAGTAAGAAGTGAGAAATACTGTGCCGACATTAAACGAACAACTATCACAATTAAAAGTTATCCCTGTTATCGCAATTGAAAATGCTGATGACGCTGTACCACTCGGAAAAGCGCTGGTCGAAAACGGCATGAACTGTGCCGAAGTGACTTACAGAACTGCTTGTGCATCACAAGCTATCCGTAATATGCGTGAAGCTTTTCCAGATATGTTGATTGGTGCTGGAACTATCTTAACCCCTGAGCAAGTTGATGATGCTATCGATTCAGGTGTGGACTTCATCGTTAGTCCTGGTTTTAATCCAAAAGTCGTGCAGTACTGCTTAGATAAAAACATTCCCATCATTCCTGGTGTGAATAGCCCAAGTTTGGTTGAACAAGCGATGGAAATGGGCCTTAAGACTGTTAAGTTCTTCCCAGCAGAACCATCTGGCGGGATCCCAATGCTTAAAGCATTAACGGCTGTTTACCCAGTGTCATTCATGCCTACTGGTGGCGTAAGTTTATCGAATGTCGATCAATATTTAGCGATTCCAGCGGTACTAGCTTGTGGTGGTACTTGGATGTTACCGCCGAAAATGATTGCTGCAGGTCAATGGGAAGAAATTGGTCGTTTAGTTAAAGAAGCAGTGGCTCACGTAGCCTAATATGAGTAAAAATTAACAATAAAAACAATGCTGTTCCCTCAGCGCTAGCCTGATTCATCAGCAGACAACTCAACACTGATTGTTCTATTTGCATGCTAGGGTCTGTTGACCTTTGCCGGTTAATTTTTGTTCGAAATAAAAGCGCTTTAATCGAGGCGGATGAGTTGATGCCTAGTCATCTAAGCAAAATTCATCCAACAAAGAGTAAAACGCTTTTAGTCGACCCCCTTGGGCAGCGTTTGTTGGCCATTTTTACTGCGTTATCGACTTTTTATGTAGAATAACTACACTACAAAGTCTCTGCCTTGTATAAATGGCCAACAACTCGCTGCAAAAACAACCTTGAAAGGTCAACAGACCCTAGATCATCAGTGTTTTTTTATGCCTGTAAATTAGCTCACAAGTCAGTTGATACTAATCAATTGGCTCTGATCAATTGATGCTAATCGAATGTTCAAAAAAGCCATCGATGAAAACCGATGGCTTAATGATTTGTGAGTTGATACCTTTATCATCAATTCACACTTACTACTAGCTACTAGCTACTAGCTATAAATGCTCCTCAGCAAATTCAGCCAAGCGTGAGCGCACCACGCCATTTAGGTAAATATTGGCACTACCATCAAAGTCTTTAAAGCGTTCCACAATGTAGGTCAGCCCTGAAGTCACCGCAGTCAAATAGGTTGAGTCAATTTGCGATAAATTACCACAGCACACTAACTTAGTGCCCTCGCCCATTCGGGTGATCATGGTTTTAATTTGTGATGCCGTCAGATTTTGACATTCATCTAAAATGACCACTGAGTCCTGAATCGAGCGGCCCCGCATAAAGTTAATCGACTTAAACTGCACGTTGGCCTTTTCCATAATGTAGTTCATGCTGCCAGTCGGGTTAACATCATTTTTGTGTAGTACTTCGAGGGTATCGGTAATCGCTGCCAGCCACGGCGCCATTTTCTCTTCTTCTGTGCCAGGTAAAAAACCAATAGACTCGGCAATTTCAGGCGTGTTACGAGTGACAATAACCTTCTCGTATTGTTTTTTCTCAACCACTAACTCAAGTGCTGCAGCCATGGCAATTAAGGTTTTACCGCAACCAGCGGGCCCTGTAAGAATAACTAAATCAATTTCAGGATCGAGTAAGGCATTAAGCGCCATACCTTGATAAATATTCTTTGGTTTAATCCCCCACGCCTGCAAATGCTCAAGTCGGTCACGACCATAATCAATAATATTAAGGTGGGTTTCGGTGCGACTTGCGACCTTGCCGCAAAATTCAGTGGCTTCATCAATTAAATATTGGTTTTTATAAAATGGCTCGTTACCCACTTCTGAAATATTCACTTGGTGAACGGTTTTTCCGGCGACGCGATCTGTAGAAACCTTGTCAACATTGCCCCAGAAATCACCTTCAAATTGATAAAACCCTTTGGCAAGAAAGCGAATGTCGTCAATTAATTGATCGGTTCGATAATCTTCAACCCTTTCAATGCCCGCACCCTTGGCTTTTAGGCGCATGTTGATGTCTTTGGTGACTAACACGACTTGACGGGGTGAGTGAGTTTTTTGCAGATGCAGAGCGGTGTTAATGATGCGGTTATCGTTGTTATCACCGGGCAGATCGCCTGCTGTAAAATCGATTTGATGGTCTGGGAAAATGGATAAACTGCCTGAAACGTCTAAATGACCTTCGCGAGCAGGGAGTGATACACCGTTAAGGATTTGTTCTGGTGAGGTCTTTCCTCCGAGGATATCCTCTAATGCCCTAATGGCGACTCGCGCATCACGACTGATGTCGTGCTTTCTGTCCTTAATATTGTCTAACTCTTCTAACACTGTCATTGGGATGATTACATCATGTTCCTTAAACGAATATATCGCTAAAGGTTCATGCAGTAACACATTGGTATCCAGTACAAACAACTTTCTGTCGTTATGTTCCATGGCGCCTCCAGAGTGCTCAATGCAAAGGGGTAACTAAGGGATTAATCCAATTTAAACTCCTGATATTAAAAATATAATAAACTTACAGCGATAGATAATCTCTATCAGTGCACAATTAAACTATGCCAGCAAATCTATTAACTCTCAATAGTTAATCGGATGTTTACTAGGTCAGTTTAGGGGAATAAAGATGTCATTTAGATGACAATAATGTGGCAAATTCAGACTTAGCTAAATAAAATTGTCGATCATGAATATTTAAATCGCTGCTAGAATTTAAATCTAGCAGCGTTTGTTATAACATACGCGCCCTTTGTTTTAATCAGCCCCGAATGAGAGTAAAAAATGCCGTTTGCTTTAGGTCAACGCTGGATTAGTGATACCGAGTCAGAACTTGGTTTAGGTACTGTTGTCGCCGTCGAAGGACGCATGGTCACTGTACTGTTTGCTGCCGCCGATGAAAACCGTCTGTTTTCACGCGATGAAGCCCCATTAACTCGTGTAATTTTTAATCCAGGTGACTCAATTGAAAGCCATGAAGGCTGGAAACTTACCGTCAATGAAGTCGAAGAAAAAGATGGTTTAGTGACCTACATCGGCATTCACAGTGAAACGAATGAAAGTGTTCGTTTACGTGAAACTCTGCTGAACCACAATATTCGTTTTAACAAACCTCAAGATCGTTTATTTGCAGGTCAAATTGACCGTTTAGAGCGTTTTGGTATTCGTTACCAAAGTCAGCTATTGCGTCATAAATTGGCTACCTCTGACTTACTTGGCCAGCAAGGTCCACGTGTAGGTTTAATTCCACACCAACAGTGGATTGCCCATGAAGTGGGTCGTCGTTATGCGCCTCGCGTATTACTGGCTGATGAAGTCGGTTTAGGTAAAACCATTGAAGCAGGTTTAATCATTCATCAACAGCTGCTCACTGGCCGTGCTGAACGTATCTTGGTTATCGTACCTGATACTTTACGTCATCAGTGGTTAGTCGAAATGCTGCGTCGCTTTAATTTGAAGTTCTCAATTTTCGACGAAGACCGTTGTGTAGAGGCTTATGCTGATAACGACAATCCATTTTATACTGAACAATTAGTCATTTGTTCGCTTGAGCTGTTGCGTAAAAAACGCCGCTTAGAACAAGCTATTGATGCTGATTGGGATTTAATGGTCGTTGATGAAGCGCATCACCTTGAGTGGAGCGAAACAGCGCCGAGCCGTGCATATCAAATTGTTGAAGCATTAAGTGAAGAAGTCCCAGGTGTGTTACTTCTTACTGCAACTCCTGATCAACTTGGTCATCAAAGCCATTTTGCACGTCTACGTTTACTAGACCCTGATCGTTTCTACGATTATGAAGCCTTTCTTGAAGAAGAAAAAAGCTACCAAAGTGTGGCAGAGGCCGCCGAAGCTCTCACTGCCAACACCAAGCTTGCAGACAGCGCCATTAACAGCTTAACTGAGCTGCTGAGCGAAAAAGACATTATGCCTAGCATTAATGTTATTCAGGCTGAAGATGTGGCTGATGACGTTAAACAAGCTGCTCGTGATGAGTTATTGCAAGAGCTACTTGATCGCCATGGTACTGGCCGAATTCTTTATCGAAATAGCCGCGCATCAGTCAGTGGTTTCCCTAAACGATTCTTTAATCCACATCCATTAGCCATGCCGCAAGAATATGTTACTGCTGAGCGTGTGAATGCGATGATGGGTTCTAAAAAATCACCGCAAGATCAAGCCAAGCAGTCCCTAAGCCCAGAAAAGCTTTACCAAGCTTTTGAAAGTGAAAGTGCCAGTTGGTGGAAATTTGATCCCCGCGTGGATTGGTTAATCGACTTTTTAAAAGAGCACCGCAGTAAAAAAGTATTGATTATTGCGAGCCAAGCAGAAACCGCTTTAAGCCTTGAAGAAGCATTACGTACCCGCGAAGGTATTCAAGCAACGGTATTCCATGAAGGTATGTCGATCATCGAGCGCGATAAAGCTGGCGCCTACTTTGCTCAAGAAGAAGGCGGTGCGCAGGCACTGATTTGTTCTGAAATTGGCTCAGAAGGACGTAACTTCCAGTTCGCAAGTCACCTTGTGTTGTTTGACTTGCCGCTAAACCCTGACTTACTTGAACAGCGTATTGGTCGATTAGATCGTATTGGTCAACAAAACGATATTCAAATTCACTTGCCGTACCTACAAGATACCGCGCAAGAGCGCTTAATGAATTGGTACCATCAAGGGCTTAACTCGTTCGAGTTAACCTGCCCTAGTGGCCACATTCTTTACTCTGAATTCGCTGACGAATTAACAGCGGTGCTGAACGATGCCGACCCAGAGTTAATGACTCAATTACTGAATCACACACAAACTCGTTACCAAGAGCTTAAGCAAGCGATGGAACAAGGCCGTGATAAGTTATTAGAAATTAACTCTCATGGTGGTGAGCAGTCAAAGAAACTCGTTGAACGTTTAGCTGAACGCGACTCTGATACTCATTTAATCGGCTCTGTGATCCGTTTATGGGACATTATCGGTGTCGATCAAGAAGATCGCGGCGAGAACTCTATCGTACTGCGCCCAAGTGAACACATGCTGTTCCCATCTTACCCAGGCTTACCTGAAGATGGTGTGTCTGTCACGTTTGACCGTGAAACAGCATTGTCTCGTGATGATATTGCGTTTATCTCGCAAGAGCATCCGCTAGTACAAACGGCATTAGATTTAATCACAGACTCTGAAACCGGTACCACCAGTGTGGCAGTGCTTAAAAACAAAGCCTTACCTGCTGGCACCTTGTTCTTAGAATTGATTTACATGGCTGATGTCAGTGCCCCTAAATCATCGCAGTTATACCGTTATATGCCGCCAACACCAATCCGCGTGTTGCTGGATAAAAATGGTCTTAACCTGTCTGATAAAGTGGATTATGCAAGCTTTGATAAGCAGCTTAGTGCAGTTAATCGTCATATTGCCAGTAAACTTGTCAATGCATCTCAACCAATTTTGCATCCATTACTGGCCAAAGGTGAAGAGCAAGCTCAAGCGGCTTTAGCTGAATTAGTTGAACAAGCTCGTGACAAGATGACGCTGCAATTAAACGGTGAATTAACACGTTTAGAAGCACTTAAAGCGGTTAACCCTAACATTCGTGATTCTGAGTTAGACTATATCCGTAATCAAATGGCTGAGCTCAATAGCTACATTGATGACAGTCAATTCCAGCTAGATGCTATTAGAATGGTATTAGTTAGCCACGTATAATACACTGCTAACATAACGCTAAAAGCCCTGAACTTCTTATTAGTACGGGGCTTTTTTGTATATGCCTTTCAAAAAACTGTATAAGTAATCGTAATGAAATTAATCCGACGCGCTCACTACCGCACAATATTTTTCTCAAGTTTACTCGCGCTAACGAGCTTGTTTTCATTAAATGCGCTCAGTAACGACCTTTTTAATAGCACACTGTTAAGTGCGAGTTTGTTATCTGACAGCGTATTCATACCGATTAGTGACGCCGAAAAGCAACAGATTACCGTTCAAGATCAAACAATCGAAGTATTGGTTAAGCCATGGCAAGGTAAGAAACAGCACGGTGCTGTTTTTCTTGTGGGGCCAACCGACACTCACGCCAGCGGACGTGGCATTATTCGTTATTTACGCCAACAAATTCCATCAAAAGGCTGGGCAAGTATCAGTATTAAACCCACTGAAGGCCTGTATCGCCCTAATTTTGCCACTTCAGCTGACCAAGTCACCAAAGCGGGTGAGAAACAGCTTGAACTTAATGCCTATCAAATAACACCAAAGTACAGCTCCAGCCAATTATTAGAACTTAGAAATTTCCAACAGAATGTTATCAATGAATGTTTGGCTCAACTTGAGGCAATTGGAGAACAATTTCCAGGAAAGCGAATTATCATTGCCGCTGATGACAGTGCAGGGATGGTGATTAATTTGCTCCATCAAGACAAACTGCAGCAACCAGACTTATTGGTTGTGATTAATCCTTACCGAGAATTTGAACAATTAATCGATGAGCAAAGCCGTGATTTATCTATACCATTACAATTAGCTGAACTGGATTTCCCAATTCTTGATTTACAATCAGAGAATGGCAACATCGAGTCTATCGCTGAAACACAAGCACGCAAACAGTCCAATCAAATGAAAACAAGTCATCGATATCGTCAGTACTTATTACAGCTTGATCTCAACAATCAAGGTGGGTGGGATGAAGCGTTAGAACATATTGAAGGGTTTGCTCGAAAAATGGTTGGTCGGTAAACCTACCAACCCATTTTACGATAATGAGTTAGCTCGCTTACCAACCGGATTGACGGTCCTGATAAGGTTTTGCTGATTTTTTAATTTCTCGATGACCTGCAATACTGCGGTTTTTGCCGACCAATAAACGGATTTGGCTTAAAGACTCTCGGCTTAGCAAACTACGTAATGTACCAGACCAGTTTTTGTTAATACTCAATTTGACTGCAGCATTCGTATCTGGCGAGCGTTGCATTAACTTGTCAGCGAACAATTGCGCTTGTTGATGTGGGTCGTCATACACTTCAGTGACTAATCCGTACTCGAGTGCTTTATCTGCAGTGATAATGTCAGCGGTATACGTCAGTTGTAGCGCTTTATCTTTTGGCATAATTTGTCTTAAGCCTGCAAGACCTGCCATATCAGGCAATAATCCCCATTTAGACTCCATTATCGACAGTTGCGCATCTTTACTCGCAAACCTAAAATCAGCGCCTAACGCTATCTGCACGCCACCGCCATAACAAAAACCTTCAATAACAGCGATAACAGGAATGGGTAACTGTTGCCAGCCAAGAGAGACTCTCTGTGCCAAATTAGCATTACCAGGTAGCCACTTGAATAATAATTTCAGCGCAGGCATCACAGATTTCGACACACTTTTCACGTCCAAGCCAGAACTAAAGTTTCCTTCTGCACCCGATAAAATAACCACTCTAACCGCTTTATTTTTGTGTAATTTTTTTATGGTTTTATCAATAGCTTGAAATAGCTCGATGTTGAGTGCGTTGTATTTATCAGGCCTATTGAGTGTGACATGGGCAACGCCATTTTCTACCCTTAACTCAACGAGTTTATTATCCATGGTTCATCCTTTACTGGTCAGTCCAGATTGCAAGTTAACATAAATCCTCCACTTGTCGAGTAGTTAACCAAATAGACACACAGGCAGTAACAGAAATACCCCACAAAAAACACCAAATGAATACGCAAGCATCAAATCCAACATAAAAAAGCGTCATATAAGATACAATTTTGCGATAAGTGCCAAAAAACTGTCGAATTTTAATGCTAATCATCAGCAATAAGTTGTAAAATAATGTTTAATAAATGTAGGGTGTAACGTTTTAGACTTTTCAGCAGCTAACTTACTGTTGCTTAATGCAATTAACCAAAACGTTAAATCATCAACTACACTCAATAATAATAAAACCCGTTAAAGGATCATCTGTCTCTATGACTATTCCTATTTTGATATGCGATGACTCAGGATTAGCCAGAAAGCAAATGGCGCGAACCTTGCCCAAGGAATGGGACGTTGATATCAGTTATGCCACTAATGGTGCTGAAGGACTCGAGGTTATCCGTGCAGGCAAAGGTGAGATCGTATTTCTCGATCTCAATATGCCTGTAATGGATGGATATGAAGTATTAGAAGCCATTCAAAAAGAAGATTTGCCTGCATTGGTCATCGTGGTGTCAGGTGATATCCAAATCAAAGCTCATGAAAGAGTCAAAGCACTAGGCGCATTAGATTTTATTCAAAAGCCTGTCAGCGCCGAATCCATCAGTAATATCCTCGAAGAGTACGGCATTCTGACCTTAGCATTAAAAGATGCAGGTAATGACACGCCGATGTTTGAAGTGGATTTACGCGATGCTTGCCAAGAAATAGCCAACGTTGCTATGGGGCGCGCAGCAGACTTATTGGCAACCCTATTAGATGTGTTTGTCATGTTGCCTATCCCCAACGTAAATGTCCTTGAAGTCAGTGAACTGACCATGGCACTAAAAGCCACTGAAGAAAGTTCAAAAGTATCAGCATTGTGCCAAGGCTTTATTGGCGCAGGCGTGGCTGGTGAAGCTCTGCTGTTATTTCATGATTCAAGCTTTGAAGACATGGCCAAGTTAATGGGTCATAAAAACCCACAAGATACTGCAAATGAGATCGAAGTGTTAATCGACACTGGTAATGTGCTTATTGGTGCATTTCTTAACGGTATCTCTGAGCAATTAGATATGAAGTTTAGCCAAGGACATCCTGTTGTATTAGGACGTCACTGCACGGTGAATGAGCTAATCCACGACAATTCAGAAAAGTGGCAACGCACCTTAGCAATGGAAATCAATTACCAAATTGAAGATCACAATGTCCAGTGCGATTTATTACTGCTATTTACCGAAGACTCCATCCCAACGCTTAACTTTAAGCTGGGTTATTTGCTCGATTAATCAACCTATTTAGCGAATAACACATTCGCAAATAATTAAAATAATAAAGAAAGTTGGATGTTAACTCATGTCTACTGATCAAAATGCAATGAACGAACTTCACTGGCTTATTGATATGGTGCAAACCATAGAGGTTGGCTTGGTCGTATTAGATCGTAATTACAACATCCAGTTGTGGAATGGGTTTATGGAAAACCATAGTGGCGTATCGCCTAATGCCATTAAAGGCAAAAACCTATTTGAAACTTTTCCAGATTTGCCTAATGAATGGCTAACTCAAAAAATGGAATCGGTTTTTTTACTTAAAAACCGCTCGTTTATTAGCTGGGAACAACGCCCATACGTCTTTGAGTTTAAAAACTATCGCCCAATCACAGGTCGTGCTGATCATATGTATCAGAATATCACCCTGCTGCCCTTGGCTTCGCTCACCGGCAACATAACCCATATCAGTATCATTGTTTATGACGTGACTGATGTGGCGATTAATAAACTACAACTCAAAGCGGCCAATGAGCAATTAGAAAAACTCAGCCAGACTGACAGCTTAACCCAACTATTTAACCGTCGTCACTGGCAAGAGTGTTTTGAAAAAGAATATGAACGCTTTGCGCGTTATGGTGAAAACGGCAGCATGATTATGATTGATATCGATAATTTCAAACAAATTAACGATAAGTATGGTCACCCTGCTGGTGATAAAGTCATTCAGAATATAGCCCATATCTTAAAACAATCTTTACGTGAAACTGACTTTGCAGGACGTTATGGTGGTGAAGAGTTTGCAGTGGTGCTAACGAATACCAGTGCTGACGAGTCGAAATACTTCACTGAACGCTTGCGTAAAAAAGTCGAATCATCACAAGTGGTTTATAAGAACCAAATCATCAAAGTCACCATCAGTATTGGGGTCAATTCCTTGTCAGAAGACACCAAAAATAGTGCTAGTTGGTTATCAGGAGCAGACAAGGCCTTATACCTTTCAAAGGAAAATGGCCGTAACCAAACTTCGGTTTATAAAACCAAGTAGAAGCGAATATCTCCATAGTTATCAATAAAAAGCCCACTCATTTGAGTGGGCTTTTTATGATTTTTCAGAAACAAGTTAATTAAAACTCATCTTCTTCATCTTGTTCTTCATCAAGCTCATCTTCGTCACCGACAAAGAAGGTTCCCCAACCGTCATAATCCACTTTTTGCTTTTGCGCTAAAAGCATCAGTTGCTCACAAGCTTTATCTAGCAAGTCAGCTTCAAGTGCGTGATTAGCAATTGCATCAAAACAGAAAATGATTGAGCCATCTTCTAGCTCCATCTCTTCAGCATCATTCACTTCAAAACCAAGTTTAAATGCATCAACCGCCGCTTTTTCTAAACGGTCAAAATTAGTCGATGAAAAGTGATGCTCAATCGTGTATTCGGCATCGGCTTGCGAACCATCAGCAAGCAAAGCTTGGATAATTTCACGGTTCTCAGCAAACTGCTCTTTTAAAAGACCTTCAATAGACATGGAGTAACTCCGTTAACAAAATAATGCGGCTAATCGCTAATTATACGTGATAAATCTACTGAGGTTTAGCCATTAATGCCGATGCTTCTTGATTTAATTCAGCTAAACGCTTTGACATTGCCTCATGCACCTTAGCACAAAGCTTTTTAACATCACTTTTATCCACATTTGCAGTCGACATCGGTGCCATCATTTCCACAATCACCACACCGTTATTCCAACGGTTCAATTTAATGTGGTTTTGACATGACGCCAGTACTGGGACTATTGATGCTTTAGCTGCGATAGCGGTGTGGAATGCACCTACTTTAAATGGCAATAAACCACGGCCACGAGAACGGGTTCCTTCAGGGAAAATCCAAACTGATAATAGTTTGTTTTTCATTTTCTCGACTGTTTTAGCCATGGTATCAAAGGCACTATGACGATTTTTACGGTCAATCAGAATATTACCTGACAACCAGTAAATTTGCCCAAATAGCGGCATCCACGCCAAACTTTTCTTACCTAAACTCACTGTCGCTTTTGGAACAGCTGAAGTATGAGTAAATAAATCAAAGTTATTCTGATGATTCGCTAAATAGATTTTAGGTTCTTTCGGGTTTTCTTCTGTTGCATGACGAGTAATAACTTTAATGCCAAGGATTGGGGCAACGGATGAAAAAATGCGAGCGATAACATGGACATTATCACGATGCATTGGTCTGACAATACAAAGGATGATTGCGAAAAAAAACGCCAGTGTTAATAACACTGCAAGAATAATTGAACGAGCAATTAACAGCACAAGCAGGCTCCTGCGAAGAAAGTGGCGACAGTATAGCCAGCACGGATGCTGGACTCAATGATTTGTTTGATTTCAGTTTACAATTGTAAGCTTAAATGATTATACACCAGCCAAGATGAATTAATGATGCGTTAAACATTAACGCATCATTAATTATACAGTTTGACTCGGATTTTATTGAGTGTGTTGCTGATTTGAGTATTTAATTGCTTAGGGATGAAGCCGTTTTTGACGCCTTCATCGACAGGAATACTCGCATTAGAATCGCACTCATAGCTAACGCAGCTACAATCGCGGCGCCACTCGGTAAATCATAAGTGGCCGAAAGTATAAGCCCTGCAATGTATCCAACAAATCCAACCACATAGGCAAGTGCCAATAATCCTTTTCCTTGGTACTTATTCAGTGCCAAGGCAGGAAGGATTAAGGTACTAAAGACCAAGTAGACGCCAATCAATTCAACCGAAAGTGTTATGACAATGGCAAACAGGAAGTAAAAACCTGCACCGTCTAACACTTGTGGCTTCATCACGATTAACGCCAATATAGCGGCAGAAACAATGGCTGGCAGGACGAGCTGAGACCAGTTAACCCATAATATTTGCCCCGACATTAGCTGTTTTAATAGCTCAGCACCATGAGGATCATTCGATAGCAGCAACATGGCTGCCACCGCACTCAGCACATAAAAACAACCAATAATCGCTTCAAGTTCATCAGCAAATCTTTTAGATAACCAAGCAATAAAACCTGCACCCACCAATGCAAATAACGCAGGCATCCACACATGAGAAAAAGGGAGTTCCTCAATACTGTGGTCCATATGCGATACGATTGCACCTAAAGCAGCCACTTGAGCAATGGCCAAATCAATAAAGATAATCCCACGTTTTAATACTTGGCGACCTAATACAACATGAGTAGACAGTACTAGTAAGCCAGCAACAAATGCAGGAATTAAAATAGGTAGCAAATCGAGATCTAGCATAAGTTTATTGAACCTCTGTAAGCATTGTTATAACGCTATCATAAAGGCTAAACAAATCTGTGCTATCACTGTTGCCACCCACTGACATAGGCAGAATTAGCACAGGTAAGTCCGTGCGTTCACCCAGCCAATTAGCACCGCGTTCATCTTGATAAGATGTCACTAATATCGCCATCACATCGCCTTCTTGGCTACGATTAACCAATTTTGCTAAATGGCTACTACTAGGTGGAATGCCAGGTTTAGGTTCTAAGTCTGCCACTTGTTCGATGCCTAGCCAGTTAAACAGGTAACGAAAGCTTGAATGGTACGCAATCACCTTTTTACCTTTCAAACCCGCCGCTTGCTCTTCCCATTTAGGGATAGCTTGTTGCCATCGATCGGTGAAATCGGTAAGTTTTGCCTGATAACCTGCAGCACCTTCAGGGTCTAATGCCGTCATTTTTTCTGACAATGCATTAGCCACCTGTAACATTCTACGAGGATCAAAGTGCAGATGTGGATTACCCTTTGCGTGAACATCACCCATAGAACGATCAACATATTCAAGTTTATCTAAGGTATCAATATGCTCAGCTGCGTAGAATAAACCGTTATCGGTTGAACGCACTTTATTATTCGATGCTTTCATTTGCAGCATAGGTAACCAACCAATTTCAAGGTCAGCTCCCGCACATACAACAAGATCCGCTTGACGCATCTTAGCGATCAAACTAGGTCTTGCCTGAACCAAATGCGGATCTTGCATTGCACTTGTCGCTGAATAAATTTTAGCTTCTGGCGCAATCTCTTGCGCTAAGGCAGCATATTCAGGCTCACAAGCAAACACATTTAACTGGGCATTCGCCGCGCTTGTCAAAAAGGCACTACAAAGCGCCCCCATCACAATGAGTTTTTTAGAATTGATGCGCACCGTGAGCTCCTAATGTCATAACATACTGAAGTGAGACAATGTTGTCGTCTTCAAAACCATCAAAGTTTGTACCTTTTTGATTAGTATATTGTAGACGGACAGTAGAGAAATGACTGTGATGCCAAGCTAAACTTAATTCAGTTTCTTTCAGTTTTTGCGGATCTAAATGGTCGCCATGAAGTTCATAGGTATCAACTTCACCGTAACGAACACCTGCAGACCAATGAGGAGAGAACTGATAAACACCACTTAAGTACCAACCTTCAAAATAATCATCGCCATGAGACTCTTCATGATCATGATCTTCCTCTTCATGGCCATGGTCGCCTTCTTCAAACGAAAAAGTATCCGTCACTCGGAAGTATTCACCACTCACTGTTAAATGTTGGTATTTGTAGTTACCGTTTGGCGCCCATTTATAAACAAAATCTGCGATGTAAGTATTTTCACCCGTGTAAGATGCGCTATGAGTGTGGCCTTCATGATCATGTTCTTCATCAGCATGACCTTCTTCCTCTTCACCCTCTACGACCATTACCTTACCATTGGCATTATATAAGTAGCTTAAGCCAACCTGCCAAGAGCTTGAATTACCAATGTCACCACCGAATTTAGTAAAAGCAGAATACACACCTACAGTGTCATACTCTCGTGGTCCATGCTCTTCATGTTCTTCCTCGTCATGCCCTTCTTCTTCATGCTCTTCATACATATCAGCAGCGCGCATTTTGTCGCCTTTAAAGACTTCAACACCCATAGTCCAATATAGATCAGTCGGAGCAACATAAGTTAGACGCACACCATCATCAAAATAATGATTACCCATGAACGCACGATAAGCACCTGGACGGTCAACAAATGAATCAGTATGTAAATGCTGATTATTTAAGTAACCAACATCAGATAGGAAGCGACCAGCACGAATACCTAAACCAGCAGGAAGCCCCATAGTTTGAATAAAAGCTTCTTCTAATTCAATTTCAGTTTCACCGTCGTGCGACTCTAAAATCGCGGTCACTTTTCCGTAAAACATGTCATCAATGTTTGCACTAATCGCCAGCTCTGTTTCGCCCAAACCGAAGCCTTCTTCACGCCCACCGAAACCACGATCTCCAGTCTGATAAAAACCATCAAGAACCGCACTAATGTTAGGGTTTGTTAAGCTAGAATCTTCAGCAAAAGCATGAGTTGAAGCGAATGCGCAGGCAACTGCAACTAAAGAAAGGCGTTTGTTTAAATAAGACATTTTATCTCCAAAATACAACAAGTCTTCGTCCATCATCTGTGATAGTCGAATAAAAAATTATGGTTAACGTTGTTAAATTAAGAGAAAAAAGGGGGCGCGCGGCTATGGTAAAGCGATTGGTGAACACTGCTATAAGTTCGACAGTTGTATGTGACAGTCTCGAAGTGCTGACGAACAATGGCGATGCTTAATTCAGTTGAGGGAAGTGCAGCATTAAACTGATGCTGATGGACACATAAAGTACAACTAGTACTTAATGAATCATGGTCATGGATCACGTTATGTGCAGAAGCCGCAAACGACAGTAGTACTAGCATGGCTGAAAGCCATACCACAACACTGCGCTTTATTGGTCTAAATCTATGCACCAAACTCATCCTTGGATTAAAAAATCAGTGCTATCTTAAAAAGATTACAAAAAAAAGCAACCAATAGAGTGTTACAAATCACTTTAAATAAAAAAACGTGACGCACCATAGCAACTTATGCCATTCATCGTTATGCTATTTTAAGATTAGCTTAAGCTGAAAACGCTAAAATATTAGCCATATATAGCAGCTTAGTCAGCCAAGACAGGGGATTTAACTATGATGAATTTACTCAAAGACAACATCGGTATTATTATAACAATGGTCATCATTGGCGTTGTTGTGCTTGGTGGTATTTATTATGTTGAAGCAGCACTAGAAAACCAAGTTCAAGTTGTAGACTAATTATTTGATTTCATCTGTTGGTTTACCGTCTTCTTCAGGCGCTTCAATAACCAGCAGGTGGTCCATCAAATGCGTTACCCCCGTCAGTATTAGCGATAGCATAATAACGGGGGTGATAATATTTGCTAATCCTTCGACAAAATACCCCGTCACACCAGCGATTACTGCAGTATAAAAACCAATCACTTTTAGTATCGTTAGAATTCCATGACGTCCTAACCACGCCTGACAATGATAACATTGTATTTGCGCCGAAAACCCTTTGCCGCGTGTTCCAGTAACTTTACTGACCGAAATAGGTTTGTGGCAATGTGCACACTGTAAGGCAGCCATAGATAGCCTATCTAAAAATAAAAAGTGCGTAAGTTTAGCAAATTATCGTCAAACTTCATCCAATAACTTATCATTAGCGTTCTACCATTCTACAGGACGTTAATCATGCCAAGAATTCTGTTTGTTATTTGCTGTCTCATCAGCTTAATTAGCTTTTCTGGTAATAGCTTTGCTGCTGAAGTTGAACCAGCAACAAGCAAAAAAATTCAACAATTACAAAACACCATTGATACTGATGTCGCTTGGCTTAAAACAGCTAAAGGTGAGCTTAAAGATGTCAGTGAATATCGCATTCGTCATAAAACCAATTTATTACGCCAAGAGCTCGCTACGCTAGTTAATCAGCCAGAACCCGATTTAGCTTACTTAGTTCCGCAAGTGAATAAGCAATTAATCTTTCTTGATAAAGTCGGCCAATACATCGATGAAAGAACCACTGAACTCCAATTGGAGCTTGGTGGAGATAATGACGCAGTCATTATGCAACAAATTATCAAACGTGAAGAAGACCGAGATCATTATCTACAAGCTGAACTCGAAACTATCGCTTGGGGCAAACTACTGAATATCAGTGTTGATAATGCTGAAGCAGCTTTAACAGCAGAAGTGTTGCTGAGAGCAGATTACTTTGAAAGCTTAGTCACTTACACCCAAGCACAGCTAAAAAAAGCGGTAGCCGATGCATCTAATGCTGGAGCAGATGTCAGTGCTGAACAGAAAAGTAAGGTTTCATTACTCAAAGATCGCTTAGCAATGCACACCTCAAGCTTGAATGTTGCGGTCGAAATGCTCGAAGCTCTTGGTCAAGACACGACTCAAATCAAGCAAACATTATTCAGTGTATCTGGTGATATTACTCAAGACGTTCTTAACTTTGATGTTGCCTCAAGTCTTATCGAAGAATGGATGACCATTGCTAAAAATCAAGCTTTGGAAAATGGTGCAGGGATGACGTTTAAAATCGTCATCTTCTTGATCATTATTTTCCTTACCAGCTTGGTTGCCAAACTCGTGAGAAAGGTGGTTCGTAAAGCCGTCAACTCATCTAAGTTGCAATTTAGCATTTTGCTGCAAGACTTCTTTACTTCGATTTCAGGCAATGTGATTTATGCTTTAGGTCTATTGATTGCCTTATCTCAGCTTGGGTTTGAATTAGCACCATTGCTCGCAGGTTTTGGTATCGCGGGTGTGATTATTGGTTTTGCATTGCAAGATACATTATCAAACTTTGCTTCGGGCATGATGATTCTAATTTATCGTCCCTATGATGTCGGTGACCTAATTAACGCAGCAGGTGTAACGGGTCGCGTCAGCCATATGAGCCTTGTATCGACCACGGTGAAAACCTTAGATAACCAAAGACTGATCATTCCAAATAATAAAATTTGGGGCGACACCATTAATAACATCACTGTAGAGCAAGAGCGCCGTGTTGATATGACATTTGGTATCGGTTATGGGGATGACATCCCTAAAGCAGAAAAGATATTAACAGATATCGTGATGGCTCATCCTAAGGTTAAACAGTTCCCTGAGCCTATGATTAAGCTACATACACTTGGCGAGTCATCAGTGGATTTCATTGTTCGCCCATGGGCTGCCCCCCTCGATTACTGGGATGTATATTGGGACATTACTCGCGAAGTGAAAATGCAATTTGATGCACAAGGAGTCAGTATTCCTTTCCCACAACGCGATGTGCATATTTACCACGAAAAATCTGCAGATTAAGCCTGCAGCTTATCTAACAATACAAAAAGCCCGAGCTATCTGCTCGGGCTTTTTAATGATTAACTGCAAGCGTAAACTTACTCATCTAAACAAGTTACTCAAACTATTTATCTAAGTAGGTCATCGTGCCTAATAAGTGTGGACGGCGACCTTTAATATCTCGCATTTCAAAACGCTTACCGTTTTCCATACTTTCAAATGCAAATGTCACTTCAGATGGCATAAACACGGGTAACTTAAATTCCACATCGACTTTAAATGGACGCTCGCCAATAAACTGCATTAACGCCGCTAAAGAACGCGCTTTAGACCACATTCCGTGTGCCAGCACTCTTTCAAAACCAAATCGTTTGGACACAATGGGGTGCAAATGAATCAGATTATAATCCCCTGATGCTTTGGCATACTGTCGGCCTAAGTCTTCTGGTAATTTCCAAGTGAGTACATCTTCCCAAACCATATCTGAACCACGTGGTGGTCTTGCTCTGCGCCCTTTTGACTCAATACGATAAAGATAAGTTGATAATGCTTCCCACACTAACTCTTCGCCCACATAAATTTTAGAGGCTAATTCAAACTCTAGCCCTGTGTCAGTGGTTTTGCTTGAGGTGAGCTCACACTGAACATCAAAGGTTTCATCTGCATTAATTGGACGATACAAGCTAATGCTATTTTTTAAGTGGATCATCCCTAAAAGCGGGAAGGTAATCGCTTTATGAGTAAAAACAGTTGCATGCAATCTAAAGGCAAGTACGTACAAGAACGTTGGCGGTAATACCTTGCCATCAAAATCGAACTCACAGACATCTGCATATTGACGGACTTTTTTGTCAGCAACATTAATACCTTTAGCTTGAACATAAACATTCGGCAAAGGTTGCTGATCCCAACCCGGTTTACGCGTGAGTAATATCTTTCGATATAGTGACAACAACGATGGCATCGAAGCTAGTTCTATAGAGTAATCGTGACTCAAAGAGCACCCTTTCTGTATTAAGTGAAACGCAGTATTTAGACTGACTAAATACTGCGTCACAATTGTTTCAATATCGATATTATACATCGACTTGTAATACATCAGTAAAAAAAATACGTTTTAGGCTGTTATTCCAACATATAAAATATTTTTTATTTACACTCTAGTCACACTGTTTATCCCAGCAATCGATAACGGTTGCACCCGCTTGTTGCAGTAATTGTGGAACGGTTTGCTGACCAACAACATGACCTGCGCCCACCACCACGAATAAGGTTTGGTAATCGGATTCAGCGAGAATGTCGAAAATACGTTTACTCATAGTGTGGTTTCTTTGCCACAGTAACTTATCGAGCAATTCATCCGAGTCTTCCGCTTGATCCTCCATTATGTCGGCTATCGCTTTATGATCGCCACTGCGCCATGCATTAATCAACGCCAACATATCCTCGTCAGTCGCATTAATCGCTTCATCGAGTAACTGTTGTTGGGTCTTATCAGAAAATGATGAAATCAAATCAAATTGAAACTGTACACTTTCAAGCTCAAGTAGCGGTTTACTCAGATCTCTCGCAACAAACGTGACATCAACACCAGCTTCCGGGCTAAAACCCAATGATGCAAACCGAGCGACTCCAATTTGGTTTGCTTGAAGCCAGGTAGCCAAAGGCTTAAGACCATCACACATGGTTTGGTTTTTGGCACAAAACATAGGATAACGTTGGTTTAAATCACTTTGTTTATTCGCAGTAGCAAAACCATATTGCTGTAATAATTGCTGCACATTGGCTTTAGTCACATCCGCTTCAATAACCAACGCCTCTGAATCGACGAATGCTTGTTCAATTTGCAGCGGTAAAGGATAAAAGTCAGCCTTGCCAATGTGGATAGAGCCTAATACGTATACTGTTTTATCTTGATATGTAGCCTTAAAAAATGGCGGTTTATCTGACTCAGCTGCAAAAGCTGCTGCAGCGATAACCAAACTTGATAGGCAAAGGAAAACCAGCATCATAATGCCGCTAAGCCTTTTATTTTCTCCAAAGCGTTGCATCATTGGCACTTTTCCCTTCGTTTGACTTGTTAGTAACATGCCAGCCCCTTATAATTTAGCTTAATATTATGATGTTGAATGAGGCTATCATGCCGTATACCCAAGTTATCCAGCAATTAAAAGAAAGTCTGCAAACAGGATACCGTCAAGCCATTGATGCCGATAAAAGACTCGACGAATTACGTCAAGCTGGCCATGGTAAGTTTGTGGCAATCTTTACTGAAGAACAAGGTTTTACGCAAAAAAGTAATCGTTTTTTGCCGTATGTTCAGGAACTTGCAAATGAGTTAGAAGAGCTACAAGGCCTTAGTCATATTCCACCAGAAGCACTTGAAGCTCACGTACAAAAAATTGCAGCGTTATTGAAAACGCTGCATTTATTTAAACAAAACACTAAATAAGTGTTGTTTAAGCCCCAAATAAAAAAGCAGCCATTAGGCTGCTTTTTTATTTGTTCTACATGCCCCTTCCTCAACCTACCAATGCAAAAGTAGCGATATATGACATAACTTTTAATACTTTGGTTTTAAACTCTATTTCACTGTTAACGACATATTTCTGTCATTTTCCTGCCATAGACTGATGAATTAATTTGCTATGGAATTGATTAGATGAGCGTTATAGATTTAGAAAAAGAACTGAATAAGATAATTGCTAAACAATCTATCAATGCCATTTTTCAGCCAATTTTTAATATCACTAACCAGAAAGTGCATGGCTTTGAAGCATTGAGCCGCGGCCCTGAACATAGTCCGCTTTTTTCTCCTGTGCCTTTATTCAAAACTGCTGAGCATATGGATAAACTCAGCGAGTTAGAAACCTTATGTCGCAGCATCTCAATTAATGCATTTAAAACCTGCGAGTTGAAAGGCAAGTTATTCATCAATATCTCACCTAAAGCCCTTCTCGACCCTGATCATCCCAAAGGCTTAACCTTACAACTCATTAAACAAATGGGACTGCGCCCTGAAGATGTTGTTATTGAACTGTCAGAGCAGTATCCCGCTGATGATATCGATTTACTCAAAGACTGCTTGAACCACTATCGTAACCAAGGTTTCTTAACCGCAATTGATGATTTGGGCGCTGGATATTCTGGATTACGTTTATGGTCAGAATTAGCCCCTGACTACGTCAAAATTGACCGTCATTTTATTCATCAGATAGATAGCACACCAGTTAAGCAAGAATTCGTTCGCTCCATTGTGGAACTATGCCAAAACCTAACCTGTAAAGTGATTGCTGAAGGCATAGAAACACCTGCTGAGCTCACCATGCTGAAACAACTGGGAGTCACATATTGTCAGGGGTATTTGTTAGGGCGCCCTAATATCAAACCCAATACATACATGAGTTCGGAATTAGTATCAGCACCATTAGCGCCGCAAAATCGCTATTGCGAAACAGCTGAAAGCCTATGTGCACCTGCTAATATCGCGACTCCAGAGACTAAGCTCAAACAACTCAGCGAGCAATTCATCAACCAGCCTGCACTTCAAGCGATTGTTATCGCAGATAATGGACAAGCCAAAGGTATTGTTAGCCGTAATCATATTTTAGAGTTGTTTAGCACACCCTATGGCAGAGCTTTACATGAAAATCACCCTGCAAGTGCGGTAATGGATAAGCAAGTCTTTCAAATCGATGCCAGCGAGCCACTGTCAACGGTCAGCCAATTACTCACTTCTGAGCACTCCACCACAGTAGCGCAGCAATTTATCATTCTTCGACAGGGTAAACTTATCGGTATTGGCCACACTAAAGATTTATTGCAACGCATAACAGAATACCGAATAAAAGTCGCAAGACACGCTAATCCCTTGAGCAATTTGCCGGGAAATGTACCCATACAAGAAGAGTTGAAACGATTACGTTCCCAAAAGAAAGCCTTCTACTTGGCCTATTTCGACTTATGTCACTTTAAACCTTATAACGATATCTACGGGTTTTCACGTGGCGATGAAGTCATTATGGAAGTTGCTAATCTGCTCACTCATTACCAGAACGAACATAGCTTTGTCGGCCATATTGGCGGCGATGATTTTGTGATGATCAGCACTTGCTCTGAGGCTATTACTCATTTTCAAATGATCGTTGCGCAATTTGAAAAAAGTAAACGGACCTATTACTCAACTGAACACTGGCAAGCCCAAACCGTATACGCCAATGATCGTCAGGATAAAAAAGTACTTCATCCGTTGATCTCATTATGCGTAGGGGTGTTATCACCGAATTTGACGATACAAACCAGTGATCATGAATTATCTATGCTCAGTGCAGAAGCTAAAAAGCAGGCTAAATTTGCCAAGAATGGCTTTTATTTCTCAAATCATAACCAACAAAAAACAGCTTAATTCAATTAAGCTGTTTTTTGTGTGTTTGCATACTTGGCTATGGGTCAAATGTCAGCCCTAAAGCTTTGGTGCAACCGTTTTATTAAGCCAGTCTTTTAGCATGGTGGATTCATACTGAAACGGCTTTTGATTGCGAGTTGAATGAGTGCCATACATAAAGTTCATATCAATAAGTTTCTCGTCACCTGCCATAATCACTTTATCACCTTCAGTGATGCTGTAAGTAAAAGTCATTCTTGGCGGATATAAATCCTTCACGATACGAAGCTCATTGGCAGTTGTTGCGCCAAATGTAGGACGTAAATCCCCCGCTAAATCCACATCTGAAACTTGCATTTCAAGCTTTTGATTTGGTTTAAGCACTTTCTCAGCTTCTTTGTTCAAATTTTCGGTAATCGTATCGAAAAAGCGTTGTTGAAAACGGGATTTGACTTCAGTAGCCGTTTTTAAGTCGCGATATTTCTTAGGCTCTTGCCATTCGACTTTTACAACCCCTTCTTCTGTCATTGGGTTCGCAATCACTTCTTCATCTGCAATAGCAACATTACACATTAATGCGCCTGCAATAAGTAGATGTTTAACTTTCATTTGTCGTCTCCTGGCTATATCTATCTAAAACCTAATCTATGCCACTAGTATAAAAACTTAACCTGTATATCAGCTTAACGTAAAGCAGTTAACTTTGCTGTAGGAAATATGCCTATATAGACACAAGATAATCAACTAAACGCTCAAAAATACATCAAACACTGTTCAGTTTGCATTCAGCAAGACTTCGCTAATATACATCCCAAGCAAACGCACAGTACCAATACAAGGTAGCTGTTAAACAAAACTCTGTTAGCGTCACTGCAATTATCGCTCAAGGAATTAGCGCCAATACAAACCTACGTGTATGACTGGAGTAATAATATGAACAACATCTCAACTCAAACGACTTTCTCAACGACTGGTATGACTAAAAAACTATCTTTAGCCGCAACTTTCTTTATTGCTTTAGTCGTTTCATCTTCTAGTTTCGCTTATCAATTTGATGTTGATGCTCAAGGAGAGCAAGCGATTAAAGAACATCGTCAATTAATGGTTCAACATATGGCTTCTGCAGAGCAAGAGTACTCTGCCGAGCTAAATCAAGACTTCGACAAGCAAATGAAGACCGCTGAAAGTAAGTTTTTAGACCAAAAGTGCGAACAACGTGGTTTAGATTTCGATACACGCTCAGAAGTATGTGATGGATAATTAGCCAACTACCGTATACAACTAAAAATGCAGTCACTGATTAAGCAGTGACTGCATTTTTTCTTCAAGAATTTGAAAAGAGTCCAGCTTTATAATACAGGTAAGTTTAAAACGGAAAACGTGCACTCAACTTAGGATAATTCTTTCTTAAGTCTTTCTTCTTGGTGCTGAACTTTTTACCTTGTGGTGTATGTTGACCTGAAGGAATAAAGGGTAACTCATCACCCGTTCTATCTTCATACAGTTGACCAGCAATTAAATCATAATCTTCAATAAACGGGTAAGCCGAATCGTCTTTTGTGGGCCACAACTCAATATCACCTAGGCAGTCAGGGTCAGCAATCACCTTGTTATACCACTGCTCACCTAATGACAAAATAAAGCCTCTAAATTCAGCAAAGGCATAATCTGAATCACATCCAGTGATGATGTAAGCTGCGCCCCATATATCCCAGTTATAACTGCGTCGCATTTGTTGACCGAATATTTTATCGAATGCAGCTAATGATCCATCATCTAGTGGCGTCAGTTTATCTTTTAATGCGTCATGGCATTGCTGCTCAGATTGCTGCGGCTCAGTTCGGGTTACCAGTGACCAAAAGTCAGCTTCTGTCATTTCACTTTTCCTAAATTCTTTTGCAAACAACTCACAAAATTGATTCTACTCGCGGTATTCTACACCACATAAAATCTAAAACCTTACAGCCTATATCTAATCGCTATGAATAAACTCAGTCCTATCAGCACCAAACCACCACGCAGACTCATTATTCTGATGACATTTTATGTTTTGTTATCCATTCTTGCATTATTGCGTTCATACTCCATCCAAGGGATAGACTTGTTTACTATTGGCGTGATCCCGGTACTTTTCGGCCTTATAAAGCGAACCCATTGGGCTAGCATGGTATTTAAAATTTACTTAGGTATTCAAACATTAGCCGCGTTAGCACTGACCACGACCGCCATCATTGCCTATCAAATCACCCCTGAAGATGTAAAAGTAGAGTTTCAAGGTACTGAGCTTCCCATTCCAGCAATCGCCTTAACCGTACTGCTCATTCTCAGCTTTCAATATTGGGTCGCATTCAGTCAAAAAACCAAAGAGTACTTGCAGCGAACTTGTTAACCATTCGGGTGTTATAAGTATATTCAAAGCCAACCTTAGGTTAAAATGCACAGCATAAGACTCAATTACAAAAAAAAGAAGAAGTAGCATGAGCCATTTATCACCCAGTGAACTGTCGATTTTGCTGTTGGAGCCTTCAGAGGTTCAACGAAAAATCATCATTGCTAAATTGCACCAAGAAGGTGTTGATAGCATTCAAACAGCATCCAATCTTACTGAAGCTAAAGACATCATTGCCCGCCATACACCTGATTTAATTGTTAGTGCATTACATTTTGAAGATGGTGAGGCCACAGAACTCTTAAGTTTTATTAAACAAAAATCAGCCTATCAAGATATTCAATTCATGCTGGTTTCTAGCGAATGTCGTCGTGAGCAATTAGAAATATTCAGACAATCTGGTGTCGTGGCAATTTTACCTAAACCATTTGATGCCGATCATTTGGCTACAGCGCTAAATTCAACTATCGACCTCATTAGTAATGATGAATTAGATTTGAGTCATTTCGATGTCCAAGATATCCGAACTTTAGTTGTCGATGATAGCCGAATGGCACGTAACGTCATTAAACGCACTATAGGTAATTTAGGGATAAGAATTATCAGTGAAGCCGAAGATGGCGCTAAAGCCATTGAGCTTATGCAACAACAAATGTTTGATTTGGTCATCACTGATTACAATATGCCTAGTGTTGATGGATTAGCATTAACTCAATACATTCGTAACCAAAGCCAGCAATCACATATTCCGATTTTAATGGTCTCCTCTGAAGCAAACGACACTCATTTAAGTAACGTTTCCAGTGCCGGTGTTAACGCCTTATGTGACAAACCTTTCGAACCAAAACTCGTCAAACAACTGCTTTACCAACTATTAGAAGAATAGCCTGCTCAAAAAGTAATGACTTTTGGCTCTTCGTCACTAGTCATTTTCACTGATGAAATAGCCCAATTGGCTATTTTACGCCTTAAATGTCGCCAAAATGCCTTATCGCTACACATTAATCAGATAAAAGGCTTTTAAACCCCCATGGCTTATGGCATGTTAATCTAGTTTTAAATAAACACATCTATGGAAAGCAGAGAATACAACATGAACAAAAGTGAATTAATTGCAAAAATTGCAGAAAATGCTGAGCTGACTAAAGCTGAAGCTGGTCGCGCACTAAAGTCTTTTGAAGAAGCTGTTACTGAAGCCATGAAAAGTGGTGACAAGATTTCTATCGTAGGTTTTGGTTCTTTTGAAACCTCAGTTCGTGCAGCACGTACTGGCCGTAACCCACAAACCGGCAAAGAAATCCAAATTGCTGAAGCGACTGTACCAAAATTCAAAGCTGGTAAAACACTGAAAGATAGCGTTAATTAAATTAACAGCTTGAATTATAAAACCTCCCTATGGGAGGTTTTTTTATGCCTTTTTTCTACAGAACTAGGTTTAAAGTACAGGAATAGCGCACAAATCTTGCACACTAAAAGTGCAACCCTGCTTCATATCTATGCAACATTTTTGCTACAAGTCGGTGCAGAAACAGCTAAACATCTGAAAATGTAGCAATTTCAAACATGGCACACCATTAGCAATACCTCATACAGATAAAATCAACATTGAACATTGCTGCCCGATTACTAAGCAACAAGTTCAGTGATAAGAAAAACTTGAGGGAATGAAAATGAAAACATCGATATATAAAGCTATTGCGCTATCAACAGGTTTATTACTCAGTGGTTCTGCTTTAGCAGAAGTAACAGGTAACATCGGAGCGACATCAAATTACCTTTGGCGCGGTGTAAGCCAAACTGATAACGGCGCAGCTGTGCAAGGTGGCATTGATTACGCTGCTGATTCTGGCTTTTATGTTGGCGGTTGGGCTTCAAATGTCGATTTTGGTGATGGCACAAGTTACGAGCTAGATATCTATGCGGGTTACGGTGGTAACATTACTGAAGACTTAAGCTATGACATCAACTACCTGTACTACGCTTACCCAGATTCACCAGGAAGTGTTGATTTTGGTGAAGTGACAGTAGGTCTAGCATGGAAATGGTTAGATGTTTCATACTCTCACACTGTCAATGGTGGTGACGATATTGCTGCTGAGCCATTAGACTCTGCGGACATGATGTATGCACAAGCTAACTTAACGTTCCCATTGACTGAAAAATTGTCTCTGGGCGTTCATTACGGCTACTCTGATGGTGATGTCATCATGAGCTGGTTCGATACTGATAGCTACTCTGAATATAATGTGTCACTGAGCGCTGATACAGATTACGGTACAGTGTCATTCACTGCATCTGATACTGACTTAGATGAAGATGACGCTAAAATTGTTTTAGGTTACTCATATAGCTTCGGTTTATAAGGCTTAAACATTACTTTCTCAATTGAGGAAGTATGATTACAGCATGTTAAGCACTAAAAGCGCCACTCATTCAGAGTGGCGTTTTTAATGGCAATAATAAAATTTTCGATTCTACAATTAAGCAAAAATTTAAATACCTGCTACATTCAAAATATATGACTGATGAGGTGTTAGCGCAGACATTCTTCCGTCCTATTTTCAGTTCCATTCAACATTGACGTTACCGGCACAAACTAACCTGTGAACAATCAGGGCAGGTTTACCTTTACATTTAGCACTGGTGTTACGACTCACGCTAAACCGTTAGTCAAGAATGATATAGAGGGTAGAACGATGGCCAATATTACAGAAACCATTCCCAATGACACAGAAATTGAAGCAATGGTCACGCCTAGAAATAAGCGTTCAGCTGAGATTATTGAACGGAAAAGACAAGTGAAACGTCGTTTAGATGATTATTTAGAACAAGCAGAATTACGTAAAAACCTAGATGATGAATTATTCTAGCCTGAGCAAACTATTGCAGCGCTAACTCTTTTCAGGCTTCAGCTCCAACCTAATATTAAGACTTTAAAAAGTATGCAAGACCACTGCACTCTAGATAAATAGAGCAAGCCGGATAAATCACTTTGCCACATTCAGTAATGATGAGCGCATTTCCGCCTCTTTCTCTTGTTTGTACTTTTAATTCTTTGTGCAGTGTATTGATACTAGGAGCACCAAATTCGATTGCCTCTTGAGTATTAGCGCAAAAAGTCGTCATCACTTCACCAAGAGGTTCATTATCATGATTATACAGCTCACTAGGTTGATAAATATCCACAGTAGATGCAACGCCTTGATAAGTAATATATTCATCAGCATTGGTTCTAAAAGATAACCCATTGCAGCCTGCAATAACCAATGAAACTAAAGTAAATAGACTTAATAGCAGTATTCTGTTTAAAAGGTTCATGTGAATATTTCCCTATAAAAAAGGCATACACTCCCTGTGTATGCCTTGTTGAATAATTCTAATCGCTCATTAGCTTTCTAAGGCTTTAGCCTTTTGTTTCGCGAAGTACTCTCGGGTTAATGCAAATACCACTGGACTTAATAGAGCCAGTGCAATCAAGTTTGGAATTGCCATCATTGCATTTAATGTATCAGCAAGTAGCCAGATAAACTCAAGTGAACTGACGGCACCGATTGGTACAACCAAAGTCCAAACTAATCTAAATGGCTTAACCACTTTGTCACCAAATAAATACTGCATGCATTTTTCACTGTAAAAACTCCAACCTAAAATGGTGGTAAATGCGAATACCGCAAGTGCAACAGCGACAATATAGTTGCCCATTGGCAGCGCATGTGAAAAAGCAAATGATGTTAGTGCAGCGCCCGTTTCACCTGACGTCCAAGCGCCAGAGACAATAATTGCTAATCCAGTAATAGAACACACAATGATGGTATCAATGAATGTACCTAACATCGCCACTAAGCCTTGTTTTACAGGCTCATTAGTTTGCGCAGCCGCATGGGCTATCGGCGCACTACCTAAACCCGCTTCATTTGAAAACACACCACGCGCCACACCAAAACGAATGGCAGCCCATACTGCAGCACCTGCAAAGCCACCTTGCGCAGCAACAGGGTTAAATGCACTGTGGATAATTAATTGAAATGCTGCAGGAACTTGGTCAGCATAAACCACCAATACCGCTAAACCCGCAGTGATATAAAATAAGGTCATTAACGGCACCAGCTTGCCAGCAACATCAGCAATACGCTTAATACCGCCCATCAATACAGCACCTACTAATACCATTAATACTACGCCAGTAACCCAATTAGGAACGCCAAAGTTACTGCTCATAGCATCAGCAACAGAGTTGGTCTGCACTGTATTACCAATACCAAAACCTGCTAGAGAACCTAATACTGCGAATGCTGTGCCTAACCAAGCCCACTTACTGCCTAGACCATTTTTAATGTAATACATCGGGCCACCGACATGATTACCATTACCGTCTTTTTCGCGAAACTTAACCGCTAATACAGCTTCAGCAAACTTAGTTGCCATCCCAACTAAAGCAGTACACCACATCCAGAACAGTGCCCCTGGGCCACCTAGGAAAATAGCGGTCGCAACACCCGCAATATTACCAGTACCAATTGTGGCAGAAAGAGAGGTCATTAACGCATTAAAAGGGCTGATCTCACCTTTATGTTTATCATCAGAAGAATCACGTCCTGACCATAATAATTTAAAGCCTGTGCCTAATTTTAGGATTGGCATTAATTTCAATCCAATGGATAAAAATAATCCCACTCCTAAAATCATCACCAGCATGGGAACGCCCCATACTATGCCGTTTATCGTATTTACAATCGCTGTCACTTGTTCCATCGAAAACCTCATAATGAGTTAAGTATTTATTGTTATTTTCATTATTTTTAGTTGTTGTCATCACATAAGCGTTTATCAGCAACTATTGCTTCTATTGGCATGACACAAATAGAAGAGGATTCAGATTACCTTCATTACACATAAATTGGAAACACCAACACGATAATCATCTAAAAATATGCCGTTAACTGTATAAAATCAGCATATTGATTAGATTAAAATACTAAAAAAGACACTACTAATATTGTAGTGCCTTCATAATTTTATAAATACCTCGTGACATGTAACGAGGTATTTATAAAGGATTTTTATGCGTACATGGGTATGTAACACGTTTCTGGACAGAAACGCTTTAAGAGCAACAATTTTATACCTCATATAAATTGGGCTAGTTACTCAAGACCATTACTTTAATCTAATCCATTGCCTGCCGCAGGGATGTTCAGGATGAACTGAATGTCGCGATCACATGGATGTGAAAGAGCGACCTTTTGTGCAGATGCATCCAAGACACGCCGTAAACACATCCCTGTGGGCTCTGCGAAAACAAATAACATCCATGTTAAACGGCCAGTTCGGCATCCATGCCTCTCGCTCAAAGCGTTTCACACGGTGAAACTTCGCCATGTTTTCGAAGGTCTTGAACGCATCTACACTGGGTTTATTGTCTCTTCGATTTGACTATATTGGTGATAATTTAAAGAGCTAAAGCTAGTAGATCTTGCATTTAAAAGACTCCATTTGAATTGAGAACGCAGAGAAAATAGCGTGAGCCTGACAGGACGTCAGGCTAGCTTTCGCGGTGCAGGGATGCACCATCGGAAGCGTTAGCATTTTCGAATAAGACCGAAGCTATCAACAAACGAAGTTTAAAGCTGGATCAATCCCCCCGTTGGAAATCTTTCGCTTTTCAGAAAATTTCGCCGGGGCTGCAGGGGAGATGCAAGAGGGGTGAGCAGTTTCACCCTTCTTGCTCTGGTGTGGGCGAAGCGCCACGACGTTGATTTAGACTTTGATTTAGATGTTTATTCAAACCTAGAAATCATTAGCTGACTAAAGCTGCTAACAAATCTTGGGGCAGAAATGAGTTTACCAATATCGCCCCTACCCGATCTTAATCAGCAAAGAAAAGACAGTTCCTATAAGAACTATGCTTTCATTCAGTTCACCCACATATTCATAGATATTTACCATTATAATGAGTGTTACACCTTTAGGGGGTCATAACATAATTTCCCTTCTCATGTTCTTTGAGGGAAGTAGAATATCTAACTAGTTTTCGAGTATGACTTTCAGATTATCCAAACCTTGTTGTAAGTCATTACCAATCACAGTTTCAAAATCCATAAATAGCATCATTAAATTCATTGGGTAATTCATATGTCCACTAAACCCCCAATTAACTTGAGTTTGATTACTATCAATGGGTTTAAAGCTAATGTATGCAGGCGATGTGGCTTCGAAAGGACTTAAAAATCGCAGCTCATAATCGATACGTTGATTGGGAATTATCTTAATAATTTCTTGCTCGCCAACACCCACGTCTGGGTTTTTGCTGGCCCACGCTGACACAAATCCTACACTGCCATCATTACCCTTGTAGGTTTTTTCCATATTAGGGTCCATCTGTGCCCACTTACTAAAATCATTCTGATTTTTTAGGTATTTAACGTAGTCATATACGGTTTCATTAGCTTGATTAATCACTATACTGCGCTCGACAAAGTAGTCTTGTTTCACGAAAAGTGCGGTAATGAAGGGAATAGCAATAATGACAGCAAGAACTAGGAGTATTTTTTTTATCATGATGTTGATCCTAATGTGATGATAATTAAGTATATCAACCACTTTCAACATCACCATGCGAATTTAACAATAAATCAACAATCATTATTAACGCAGCGTAAAGCTCGCACTCAACAATGCTAATTCGCCTCACAACTTAAATAAGATCTCATTTAGTTATTGGGTTAATTTTTGATAACAGCTTTGGCAGATACAGGCTTTACCAGATAGTCCCGCTAATAACTCAGGATCTATTTTTGCTTTGCCAGATTGAGTTAAGCACCAACAACTTTCTATTGATAAACCCGCTGTCACAGCACACTTATTTTCTTTAAGGCATATTGGGCACGTTAATGGCTCAGCCACTTGTTGTTTTTTGTCAGACTCAAGATGGCGATATACCTGCACAACTTCTTTCTTTGTCATCTCTTATAAATACCTTGTTACCCTAACTTCACGTGAATATGACTTCAGTTAATTTTTCACGGGTTAAGTTTAAAAGCTAACTGTTTCATTTTCTGCCAGTAGCTGCACAGTATAAAACAAAAAATCGGTGCCGAAGCACCGTAGATGATTGAAGTTTTAAAGGATGTTTCCTTACTCAGGCTTTATTATATGTTTCCCTACTCATGTTTCATTACCCATGTTTCTTATTTAGACGCTGGAAAGATAGGATAAGATTTAGAACCTAATATCACTGAGGGATCTACTGCACTGGGTTTTCCATAAAAACCTTCATGCTGATGATATTTTGCCTGAGTCTCAGCGACATTACCTTTATATCTCGGATCTTGAGGACGCTCATGGGCATTAACAAATGCAGCTACATCCCAAGCTTGTTGAACCGTTAGCTGAATACTTTTACCTAATGGCATATTTTCATAAATGAAATTAGCTGCGGTATTGACTCGATGCATGCCTGCCCCCCAATTATAGCTCTGAGGCCCCCATAACGGTGGTAACGCACTCACGTTTGCCATTTTGTAACCTTGACCATCATCAGCATGACAAGTCTGACAATGAGCTTGGTAAACCGCTTCGCCCCTTTCAACAGAATAAGCTAACTCTGGCTTAGCTAACTTAGGAAAACCTCGTCCTGGTAGCATAGTCAGCTCCTTTTGATCGAGCTTTGAAGTGACAGTTTCAGGTAAAGGGAAATCTTCTCTATTACCGCCCTTAAGCAACTCAACATCAGTCATTTCTGGCACAGGTCCAGTAATGCCAAATTGATTCATCAATCCACTCATCACTAACCAATATGAATAAGCTGAAATCGCCACCAAGGGCTCACTCCCAGATTCAGGCGCTTTACCGTTCATTGAATAGGTAAAACAGCCCTGAATTCGTTCTTCAAAGCTATTCACTTTATCGTTTTTCTTACGATAAGCTGGATACGCCATATAAGCGCCCCACAATGGTGATGCATTGGCTTTATTCCCCGCATTCATGTGGCAATTCACGCAGTTTAGTTCGTTACCAACGTAGGTATCTCGCATTTGCTGACTATTAACAAATAACTGATAGCCTTTTCTGACTTTATCGCCGAACTCGCCTTTAGGGATACTGGATAATGGACTTGGCATAAGGTATTGCGCATTTGCCTCTTTCGCCACTGAGGGAAGTTGTGCTTGTCTATCAGGTAACTCTGCTGCCGATATGCTCATGCTAAATAACACACCCGCCGCTGAAAAATAATATCGCTTCATCGTATGTCCTTATTTCTGAGCCGAAAAATATTGAGTTAACGCATCAATTTCTGCAGCGGTGAGCTTTTTAGCTATGCTGCCCATCATATTGTCAACATCACCTTTACGGGTTCCTGACTGCCATGCCAATAATTGATTCTTAAGGTAAGTAGGTTCTTGTCCGGCAAGACGAGGAAACTGACCCGCGCCAATACCAGACGGACCATGACAACTGGTACAAGCTGGAATATCCCGTTGCCAATCCCCTTGATATGCCAGTTTCTCGCCAATGTCGTCGATGACCACTTTATCACCACGATACTGAAGCTTGATCTCAGCCACTGGTTTAGCAGCAAAAAAGTCCGATACCACTTTGATGTTATCGCCTTGGACTGTCATCGCCATAGCCATCATTGTTGGATTTTGACGAGAACCAGTCTGAAAATGACTCACTTGTGCGGCAATATACTCGCTGGACAACCCCGCTAAACGAGGCCCTACAACACCGAGCCCTTCACCATTTACGCCGTGACAGCTTAGACAAACTTGAGCTGCTGCTGGCACTGTTTGCAATAACTCCTTTGGTGATTCGTCAGGAATATTAGCCATCACACTAAAACTCATAACACTGCATAAAAAGATACTGCTCAACACGGCAGAATTTACACTCGTCAAACAGTCATCTTTTAAACGATTTTTTGTATCCATTTATCAGCCTCTTGTTGAAGTCCATCTCCGACTTAATACCACTATAAACAAAAATGGCACACTTAAATAGAATGTTTTTCGTACAAATCAATTGAATGCTAATTAATAGACTAACCCTAATATTTAGCTAGAAAAAAAGGCTTATCCCATTTAGGAATAAGCCTTTAATAAGTAATGTAAAACTAAACTACAGCACGGTTTACTCTTGCAGTAGGTCCTTACAGATCTGTACTAAGTCAGACTGCACTGCTGCCGCAGTGACCTCTCTACCCGCGCCTGGACCTCGAATAATCAATGGGTTGCCTTGATAAAATGCACTGCGAATAACAAACACATTGTCGCCTGGGGTTAAGTTGGCATAAGGATGATTTGAATCAACCCATTGAATGCCCACTTCAGCGTGCATCTTGCCATCGACTTTATCGAGTGATGCCACATAGCGAAGTACTTTGTTTTGCTCTGATGCCGCTGTAAATTGTTGCAACATGCTTTGGTCTAACTCACCGATGCGTGCTAAGAAATCATCCAAAGATAAATCCGCTAGCGTTTCTGGCACTAAAGAGTTTAGAACAATATCTTCAAGTTCAATTTCAAAACCAATTTCACGTGCCAGAATTAACAACTTGCGCTGCATATCTCGACCTGAAAGATCATCGCGAGGATCGGGCTCTGTTATCCCTAATCCACGTGCTTCAATCACTAATTCAGAAAATGATTTTTGCCCATCATAGTGTTCAAACAGCCAACATAATGTACCCGAGAATATACCGCCAACCGCTTCAATCGCGTCACCACTATTACGCAAGTCATTTAATGCATGTTGAATCGGTAATCCTGCGCCACAACTGGCGTTATAACGCCAAAATAAGCGGCGATTACTGAGCTGTTGTTTCAGTTCACGGTAAAACGGCAATGGTCCAGAACCGGCGAGTTTGTTTGCACTCACCATATGAATGCCGCGTGCAAATAACTCTGGGTATTGCAGTGTTAAACTCGCGCTAGCACTAATATCTAATGCAACTAACTCATCGCAATCAAGCTGTTCTAACTGTTCGAATAAACTTGGGTAATCCCACTTTTTAGCTGTGGTATCAAAGTCATCTTGCCAGTTATTGATATCAATACCTTGAGGACAAATTAATGCCTCTTTCGAGCTCAACAAACCAACTAGTTGCACTGTCGCTTCTAGTTCACGGTTTAATGATGCTGATGAGCGTTGAAATAGATCGATCCATGCTTCACCAATATTACCGACACCTAACAGTAAAACACCAATTCGCATGCGCGGGCCTGCGCAGCGACGGTGGACCTTTTGGGTCAATAAATTCACTTGTGGTTTAGGCACTAAAGTGACAAGACTTAATCCATCTTGATATAAAGGTTTAGCATCACGACTTAATAAACGCGCAAAACTACGTCGGTAATGTTCGGCATCGGCGCTTACTAGAGCAACTAGGCCTAAATCGTTATTCACACAGATATCAGTGATCGCCAGCGTTTCGGCATGTAACTCAATTAAACTATGTACTTGCTTTTGATTCTCAAGCGTAAAAGCTAACTCGACCTTATGATGCGCCGATGTCCAGTAGGCTAGAGGAGCAATCCCCTCCTGGGCGAGTAAATCAATTAGGTCTTGTGTTGGTGACTGCTGCTTAATCCGAAACAGCACCACTTCGTTTAGATTAGTCACCACTGGCGCACTTGCCGATGAGCTTTGTGGCGCGATTAAGGTAAAGTCGGTATGTGATGCATAGCTTGAGCGCACTGCTAAGCTAACATTGGTATCAAACAGTGGTTGTAGTGTGCGACTGTGAAGCACAGGGGAGCCTAAATGCGCAAGGCGGTCAGCTTCAGCAAGCGACATGCTATTAAGTAACTTTGCATCACTGATTTTATTAGGGTCGGCATTAAACACCCCTTCTACATCAGTCCAAATTGTCACGCGTTCAATGTCCGCTAAGCTGGCAATTAACGTCGCACTGTAGTCAGAGCCATTACGGCCCAGTAATAAGGTTTCGTTATGTTGATTCGCGCAAATAAACCCTGTGATCACTAGACGCTCATCAGGGTGTGCTTCAAGAAGTTTTTGCACTCTTTGACGTGACTCTTCAATGCGAATATTTGGCACTACGCCTTCATCTGCCACAAGAATAGAACACGCATCAACATTAATTGCCGCCACGCCAGATTCACGTAACAAAGCAGCCATGAGTCTAGCTGACCAACGTTCACCAAAACTCAGGACATGATTAAGTTGGAACTCATTTCGCTGCTCAAGGGATAGTAAGCTGATAAGTTGAGACTTATCAGTAGATAATCGTTCACGTAAATCACGAGCTTGTTCATTTGAAAGAAGTTGTTCAATGAGGTTTTGTTGATAACTCACAAGTACTTGCAGCTCTTCTTGCCACAATTCACCTGTTTCACGAAGCGATAATAACTTATACAAAAAGTTAGTACTTTTACCCGCAGCAGACACAACGACTAAATCATCACAGTTTCCATGAGTAAGCAATATATGGGCGACGCGGCGATAGCAATCAGCATCCGCTAAACTTGAACCACCAAACTTATGTAAATGACTGCGGGTCATTTGTAACTCCTTAAACCACTTTTTGCGCTGCCATATTGACTGAATATGGCAACAATAAAATCTTACTGACTTAACTTATGACAATCTAATTTATTAGCTTAAAGCTCAGCAACTGCAGCTAAACCAGCTTGGATATCAGTAATCAAATCTTCAGCATCTTCAATACCGACTGATAATCTCAGCAATGTATCTTTAATACCAGCCTCATAACGGGCTTCTGGTACCATTGCTCTGTGTGTCATTGTCGCAGGTACGGCAACTAAGCTTTCCACTCCGCCTAAGCTTTCAGCAACACTGAATATTGATAAGGCTTCTAAGAAAGCGACTACTTCAGCTTCGCCACCTTTAAGTTCAAAACTTAACATAGCGCCAAAGCCTTTTTGCTGTTTAGCGGCAATATCGTGACCTGGGTGGTCTTTTAACCCTGGGTAATATACTTTTTCGACAACATCACTGGCTTGAAGGACTTCAATCACTCGTTGTGCATTGGTTTGATGCTCACGAATACGTACAGCCAATGTACGAATGCCGCGCAAAGTTAGATAGCTATCAAAGGCTGAACCTGTCAGACCTAAAGTGTTTGACCACCAATGTAATAGCTCACCAAGTTCAGCATCTTTAGCCACAACAGCGCCGCCAACCACATCACTATGACCATTGATGTATTTAGTGGTCGAGTGCATCACAATATCAGCGCCCAGCTCTAGCGGTTGTTGCAAGATAGGCGAAAGAAAGGTGTTATCAACAACAACTAAAGCATCCACTTTATGGCTCGCAGCCACAATCGCTTTGATATCAACAACACGTAATAACGGATTAGACGGAGTTTCTAACCAAACCATTTTAGGCTTTTGCGCAATCGCATTTGCCAGTGCTTTATCATCAGTTTGATCAACTACGATTAATTTAAATTGACCTTTGTTGGCAAGATTAGTGAACAGTCGATAACTGCCGCCATAACAATCATGTGGTACAACTAATAAATCTTCAGGACCAAGCAAGCTAGTCACTAAAGTAATCGCTGCCATACCGGTACATGTCACAACACCTGTAGCACCATTTTCAAGTTTGGCTATTGCCTCTCCTAAAACGCAACGGGTTGGGTTACCAGAGCGGCTGTAGTCGAATTCTCTTGGGTTTGTGTGTCCATCAAACGAGTAGTTAGTCGAAAGATAAATCGGCGGGACTACTGCACCATATTGAGTATCGGATTCGATACCTTGGCGAACGGCAAGTGTAGCAGCGCGATGTTTGGTCATAATAATCTCCTGAAGATTGACACACTCATGAATAATACACCACAGAGATGTCTAGATGGCTAAATGTACCTAAGCTAAATCAGATCGTCAACACAAATTAGACGTTTAGACGTCTAAACATAAAGAAATCTATTTGTATTCGTTATAGAATAACAGCAATAATTTGACTGTAATAAATAAGCAGTTAAAATCTGCCACGAATCTATCGTATAAAGGTGAGTTAATGACTGAATGGAATGGCGACTATATCAGCCCATATGCCGAACATGGCAAAAAAAATGAACAAGTTAAAAAAATCACGGTATCGATTCCTTTAAAAGTACTAAAAGTGCTAACCGATGAACGTACTCGCCGTCAGGTAAATAACTTGCGTCATGCAACCAACAGTGAACTTTTGTGTGAAGCCTTTTTACATGCGTACACTGGTCAACCTCTACCAAATGATGATGACTTATCTAAAGAAGGCCCTGATAGCATCCCAAGTGAAGCAAAAGCACTAATGGATCAAATGGGTATTGAGTGGGAAGACTTAGACGACTAAGTCTATTGTCAGTATGCTTTCAAGCTGACTGGCAAGTGTGATAATAAATCAATTTTGTGCTTACATTACGGTGTAAGCCTTCATTGATAAGCTCCCCCTCCTCTTCGCAATATGACAATACTTGAGTCAAATTTGCACTCAAAGAGAACACTATGGCATTTATCGATCCGCAAACCTTGATGCTGGCATCGGCTATTATATTTCTCGGTGCACTCACTCAAGGGCTTATTGGTTTTGGCTTAGCTGTTGTTGCTAGCCCATTGCTATATATTATTGATCCCCAACTTGTACCTGCCCCTGTTATTGCTTGCGGTTTTTCAATCGCTTTACTTACTTTATTACGTGAGCGCACATCCCTGCAATTCAACGGACTTCAATATGCACTCATTGGCCGTGTACCTGGCGGCTTTCTTGGCGCAGCATTACTGGTCTTTGCGCCGCAATCCATATTAGGTCTGGCTATTGCCTTTATTGTTGCCAGTGCTGTCATTCTAAGTTTTTATAAAATCACCGCACCAGTCAATCGCTTCACGCTATTTATCGCTGGGATTCTTTCTGGGGTTTTCGGTAATATTGCCGCTATTGGTGGCCCGCCTTTGGCTATTTTATTAGCCGGAAAAGATGCACCGCAATTTCGCGCGGCATTATCGATTTTCTTTGTATTCAGCTCTATGATTGCAATGATCATTTTATTCATCGTTGGCTTAGTTGAAATGAAGCATGTTTGGTTGTCTTTAATGCTCTTACCATCAGTATTTTTAGGCAGTTTTGTCGCGGGCAAACTCAGCAACAAAGTAGATAAACAAAAAACGCGCACAGCCACATTGGTATTGTGCGGCTTAAGTGCCTTAGTGTTGACGATAAAGTCATTAATTGAATTGTCGGCAGGATAAAAGTGGCTAAGAGGTAACTCACTAGACATGCACTAGGTATGCACTAGGTATGCACTAGGTATGCACTAGAAATAGGATAGATTGCTTCGAAGCGAGTCTACACCAAGCCAGCCTAAAAGTGATAAGAGGTTTGTAGTACTGCCCCAATGGCGTCATCTTCACCATAGCTACCACTCATATCAAGCTTGAATGCTTGACCAATGGCAAAGCCAGTACCAAATGAGTAGATATCGACACTGTTATCTTTCAAATCATGACGGTAGCCCATACGAAGCGACAACCAGTCTGTTGCTTTAAACTCCCCTCCCATGCGCCAATACTGAACGGCATCAAACTCTTTAAATCGGCTCTGTTCAACGAGGTCAATATCTGTGGTTAAGGTTATCGATGTCCAATCATATGCAGCGCCAGCAGTAATTAATGGCTCCACTTGATAATGAAATTCACGGCCTTGCGCTTCCACCGTTTTGATAGTTTTACTGAATAAATTACGTGCTGATAAACCGATAGTAAGGGCATCTAATGGCTCAAAAGCGACCCCGATATCAAGGTTAAATACGTTCTCATTATTGCGGTACTTATCATCATCAAAATCATCGGCATCGAAATTATTGGCGTTCACTGAATAATGATAAGTGTCGATACGTTGAAACTTAGGTGAAATCCCCACTCTTACTGGCATGTTCACAATCGATAACGGAAAACTTAACGCCACACCAAAATCTGTCACCCCACCAGCAAGTACAACACCTTGAGAATCTAAATCAGTAATATCAGCTGGAGGGTTGAGAGGATCTAATGTATTTAAGGTATCGATATCCGACTGTGCTATATCAGCAATACCAACAGCATCGAGATAACTCTTATAAAACACGGCCATTGGCATACGTTCATTAGGAATAACAATCGCAGCGCCGATCCCAGCTGATAACTCGGCCCGATTGCCTTTTAATGATTCCAAGTCAATAACTAAGTCATCTCGATAACCTTCAACATCACTGCTATCACCCGAATTAATTGCCGCCTCCAGTCCATCATAAGAGTCCTGCAAAGAGTCGAATTTATCAATCATGTTATCGCTATCGGCGCCTTCAGCCCCCACAACAGGAAGCAGCAAAGAGAACTGTTGTGCTTTTTTTATCTCAGCAGCACTATAACTTGAATGGGGAGTGAGAATGGAAAGTAAAGCAGGATTAATAAAGCTTGCGCCAATACGATTTGATGCAGCTACACCAGTGCCGCCCATACTGTCACTTCGCGCTTCAAAATAAAGCCCGCTGGCTTGCACATTGCTGGCAAACACAAGTAAACAGAAAGCTAGCGCTAGTCTTTTTTGCATCCATCATTCCCAATTATTATTGTTTAATAAACATAGTAGAAATCGGCAGATAAATGTTTAAACAATCAAAAACAATGTAAAAATGTTAATCTATTTTGGCATGCTATTCTTAAGTTTTTTCTATAAATCAGGTAGATAACTTTTAAAGTTATCTAAGGTGAATTGAATAAATTTTTTCAATCGCTCAGGTTGAAATTTGTCTTTATGATAGAGCACATAAAACGGTGTATCGGGAATATGCCAATCTTGAAATACTTCGACTAATTGGTGCTGACTTATTTCTTCAGCGCAATACAAATAAGGTAGCCTCACTATGCCATTGCCAGCTAATGCACTGAGTTTCATTGCTCTACCATTTTTACACCTGAAACTTCCTTTTATCGCCACTTCTACACTTTCGTGAGTATTGGTTTTATGGGCGAAACGCCAATGGTTTATTGATCCCACAATACAAGTATGTCGATTAAGCAAGGTAGGATGCGCAGGTATCGCATGCTGAGCTAAATAATTTGGAGATGCTAACGTGCAGTTTTTAATATCCATTAACTTACGTGCAATAAGCCCAGAGTCTGCCAACTCCCCCATTCTAAACACCACGTCAAAATGATCTTCAATCAGATCGACTCGCTGACTGCTGAAATCTAAATCTATGGTGATATCAGGATATAATTGAATAAAGTCATTCACTAATGCAACAACGATTTCTTCGCCTAAAAAGCCCCCAACACAGTTAATATAAATATTCCCCTTGAGACGTTCAGCACTATCCACCGTCATACTGACAGCTTGCTCTATTTGATGTAACGCTTGCTGACATTGCAGTAAAAAACTCTCACCTTGGTCAGTTAAACGTTGAGTGCGTGTCGTTCTGACAATTAAGGTCACCCCTAAAAACGTCTCCAAACTAAGTAATTGCTTAGATATATGGGATCGAGAACAGCCCAAGGCTTCAGCAGCTTGAGTAAAGTTACCCAACTCAGCAATAACAACAAACGCGCGGATATCGACTAAATTTATATCACTATTCAACTTACCCTCCATTAGAGGTCATATGTAAACAATTATGTTCTTTATTGATTATATATCACCAATAAGTCTTTCTCTATAATTCTCACAACTTACAAACAGAGGTCAAAATCATGAAACAACTTATCGTAATTACTGGTGCATCTTCAGGTATTGGCGCAGCGATGGCTAAAGCATTTAGCGCTAAAGGCCACCCACTTTTATTACTTGCTCGTCGTGTAGAAAAAATGGAAGCGCTTAAACTTGAAAATAGCTTAAGCATCAGTGTCGATGTGACCGATGCGACAGCAATGAAGGCTGCTATTGCTAGTGCAGAAGCACAATATGGCCCTGTAGGTTGCTTGATTAATAACGCTGGCGTGATGTTATTAGGTCAAGCAGATGTGCAAAATCCAGCAGAGTGGAGCCAAATGCTCAACGTTAACGTGATGGGTGTTTTAAATGGTATCCACTGCGTCCTTGCAGATATGAAGGCACGCAAAACAGGCACTATCATTAACGTTAGCTCAGTTGCGGGTCGTAAAACTTTCCCTAATCACGCAGCTTATTGTGCGACTAAATTCGCTGTTCATGCCCTCACTGAAAACATCCGTGAAGAAGTGGCAATGGACGATGTGCGTATGGTGACGATTGCACCAGGCGCAGTTGAAACTGAATTGCTTAGCCATACCACTAGCCAAGACATTAAAGATGGCTACGCAGATTGGAAAGAAGTGATGGGCGGTGTATTAGCTGCTGAACATATTGCAGAAACAGCCGTCTTTGCTTATGAAATGCCACAAAATGTTTGTGTGCGAGAAATTGTGTTAGCACCAACTCGTCAACAGCCATAATAGGCGATTAGCTCATCTACGTTATTTAGATTTAGGCGATACTTCATCATCGCACTCAATATGCACTGTATTTACTGCAGTGCATATTAAACACACCCTAACAATTTCCCCCTATGCAACCTTCATCTATCACTTTAGATATAGTCAAATATCAAAAGTGTGATCTCAATCTTGTTTCAAAATCACTAAAAAACAACCTTACATAATGACTATCAGTCAAAAATAATATTAATTACCATAAATATCAGCAACTAAAGAAAAACCTCATACATTCATTAGATTTTTTTCAATTATATTTTATTCAATTAGATTTTTATAATTTACTTGATCCTCCTCAACAATATCCTTTATCACAAGTGTTAAATTAAGTAACAAGAAACACCCATTTAGACAAAAACCATTAACAATAAAAATTATTTAAAGTAAGGGACTGATGATGAAAACCATGAATAAGATATTTATATGCGTATCTCTCGCACTCTGTTTAGGAGCTCAGGTTCAAGCTGCTGATGGCGGTAATCCTAAAAAAGGTAAACACCTGTATAAAAAAGAATGCAAAGCCTGTCATAGCATGGGAGATGAAGGCGGTGAAATTACCCCAATGAGTAAAACCATGAGCCAGTGGGATAGATTTTTTAGACGTAATAAGCACAAAGCGAAAGCTGAAGTCTTTGAAGCTTTAAGTGAACAAGACTTATTAGATATTCAGCAATTCTTATATGACCATGCAGCCGATTCAGATCAACCACAAACTTGCGGTTAACTAACCTGGCTCGACTGTAAAACACATTTAAACCACCTAATTAATAAAAATATGGGGAATGCCTCAGGGATTAATGCTACCAAAATTCAGCACCCCCCTAGGATTCCCAACATCAATCGAAGGCAGAAATATAAATTAACCTGCTGATTCGAAAGGAGAGATGTTATGCGTACTCTTATTTCACTGCTTGTTGCAAACGCGTTGATATTATCAGCGAGTGTTTATGCAAACGATGCAGATATTCAACGAGATAGTCTGAGTAAAACTGATGCTCAAAAAATTGCAGACCTTAAACAACAGCTAGCCGACATTAATGATGAAATTGATGACATCAATGATCGAGTTGATAAAAATGAACGTCATACTGCACTTGATAGAATAGAAATCACTGGCGACTTTAGAACCAAAGTCCATTCACTTCATTATCAGGATGTCACTTGGAATCCTGCCATTAATGTCGATTTTAATGATTTTGGCGCTAAAGCGATGGGCGGCGAATTTGGTATGCCTGACGATGCAAGTTCACCACTAGCCCAAATGATGGCCGCTAACCCTAATCTAGCATCTGCATTTCAAAGCGGTCAGTTACAAGGGGTAATGCCTTATGTATTAGCCCCTAAAACTGCTCAAGATATTGATAATGACCTTTACTACACCACACGTTTAAGACTCAACCTCAAAGCAAAAGTGTGGGATAACGTCAGCTTTGCAGGCCGCCTGAGTATGTTTAAAAACTGGGGCGATTCAACTGGCGTGCAAGTATTTGATTCTTGGCGTTCATTTACCATGGATGGCACCAATAGCGGTAATCCAAGTGGCGACTGGTTACGAGTCGAACGCGCTTATTTTGACTGGAAAAATATTAACGGTTCACCACTTTACTTATCTATTGGACGACGTCCATCAACTTACGGCCCACCAACCCAATACCGTGAAAATGAAAAACGTGGCGGCACTCCTTCTGGCCATTTAGTTAACTTTAACTTTGATGGCGCAACTATGGGTTATCACCTCAGTGATATTACTGGTGTCGAAGGCCAAGTTGTTCGCTTCTGTTACGGACAAGGCTTTGAATCACAGTGGGGTAACGGCGAAATGTTTGGTGATATCGTCACCAAAGATACTCACCTTGGCGGCTTTAATATCGACGCGATAAACGATGGTAAAAACTTCCTTCAATTTACCTTATTCGGCGCTAAAGATGTCAATGATGGCTTTAAAGGCACCATGGCTTTTCCAACTCAGCTTGCAGGTATATTTGCACCAACTATGTATCAAGACATGCAAAAGTTTGAAAACTTCAACTTTGTCACTCGCGTTCAGCCAAGTGATGTGATTGGCGATATGTTCTTAGGTGGTATTGGTTTTGCCCGCGAAGAAGATAACGACGTTAAATGGTTCTTATCAGGAGGCTGGACCCGAGCAGATGGTAATGGCAACGCAGGTATGTTTGGCGGCATGCTATCTGATGCTGTTTTTGAAGCGCAGCTTAACGCTGATGCCAGTGAAATTATCATGTTGCCTTCAGCTGCTGAAGACAGTGGCGCTAAAGATGGTTACGGAATTTATGTGGGCGTTCAAATCCCAGCGCCTTACGGAAAAGTCGGCCTCGAATATAACTATGGCTCTGAATACTGGACACCTTTCACCCAAGCTCAGGATGATCCGATTGGCAGCAAACTCGCTACTAGAGGCCATGTCGCTGAAGCCTATTATATGTTTGATATTAATCCAAAAATGTTCATTAAACTCGCAGGACTTTATTACGACTTTGAATACACAGGCAGTGGAACACCGGTTGGTAAACCACAAAAAGTCGATGATGTTGTCGCAGGTACAGCTTATTCAATGCTCCCTGTAGTTGATACCGCTTATGACATCAATGCATCGCTTACTGTTAATTTCTAACCTTAATAACTTCCCTCGGTTTTTACCGAGGGCAGGAGTCTTATTATGAAAATACTCATCGCCAGCTTAATGACCGGTGGATTATGTTGCTTTAGTTTATTTGCCAACGCGGCGAATCCACACAAAGAGTTTATTGAAGGCCCTTTTACTCAAGGCAGTGAGGTCACTACTCAGTGTATTGAATGTCATGAAGATCACGCTAAAGATGTCATGAAATCATCTCATTGGACATGGGAGCTTGAACAAGAGTTACCTGAGCGCACCGTGACCCGCGGAAAGAAAAACGCTATTAACAATTTTTGTATCGCAGTATCAGGTAACGAGCCACGATGCACCAGCTGCCATGCTGGTTATGGTTGGAAGGACGACAGTTTTGACTTTACTGATATGACCAAGGTCGACTGTTTAATTTGTCATGACACCACAGGCACTTACGTAAAAGATCCCGCAGGAGCAGGAGAAGTTCTCGCTAAGGTAAATCTAGAACGAGTGGCACAAAATGTAGGGGCGCCAGTGCGAGATAATTGCGGCAGTTGCCATTTCTATGGTGGCGGTGGTGATGGTGTAAAACACGGCGATTTAGACTCTTCAATGTCTTATCCAGACAAAGTCACTGACGTACATATGGACACCGACGGTAATGATTTCCAATGCCAAACCTGCCATACAACCGAGAGTCACCAGATAGCAGGCAATGCCATGGGCGTTTCACCTGGTGGCATGAGTGATATTGGCTGTGAAAACTGCCATGAAGCTGCACCACATACCAATAAACGTCTTAATACCCACAGCAGCAGTATTGCCTGTCAAACCTGTCATATTCCTGAGTTTGCTAAAAATGAACCCACCAAAATGAGCTGGGATTGGTCAACCGCAGGACAAGACATTGAGCAAACTAAAGATCAATATGGCAAACATACTTACATGAAAAAGAAAGGCAGTTTTGTGTGGGCAAAAAATGTGAAACCTCAATATGCTTGGTATAACGGCAAAGCCGATGCTTATATGGCTGGTGATAAGATGGATCCTAACGCCATCACCAAGCTGACTTATCCTTTAGGTGATATTAATGATGTAGCGGCAAAAATATATCCATTCAAGGTTCATACTGGTAAGCAAATTTACGACAGTAAACAAAACATCTTCATTACCGCTAAAGTCTTTGGTAAAGGTGGTTACTGGAAAACATTTGACTGGGATAAAGCCGCTAAACTGGGTATGGAAGCTAATCAAACCATGCTAGATAAAGGCATTAAATACAGTGGTGAATATGGCTTTGCAGAAACAGAAATGTGGTGGCGCATCAATCATATGGTGGCGCCAACCGAGCAAGCTTTAAACTGTAATGATTGCCATAATAAAGGCACAAGAATGGATTGGAAAGCACTTGGTTACCAAGGCGACCCAATGAAAAATAAAGCAATAAAAAAACATGCGACAACCCAAGAATAATCAATAGTGTTACTTCATAAAAACTGCCCTATAGAAAACGGGCAGTTTTTATGCTCATCGTCAAAGTTCCACGTAAGTTTAAAACCCTCGTTAGCTTCTCTAGTAATAAATACCCTTACTAATAAAAGTTCTTCTTTTTACTTCATTAAAATAATGCTATCCCAACCAACCTGACTACCTTTCAATTGGAATACCAAGTCATCTGAACAGAAAATAAACTGTTGAAATTAAGAGCGTTCATCCTTAAGTTAACCATAGACATACTAAAATATAGTCTACGCTTTAATCTGAGCTTTTTATTATGTCCTTGACTAGCCATGTTAACGAATAGGATGACTGTAGCATGCGAGAGAACTTTCGATTATTTTCAAGAAATAAAGCATTTCCAGAGTTACTGTTGTCATCGACTTTTATCAATTTATTGTCGTTAGCGCTTCCTTTCACCATGCTACAGATTTACGACCGAATTTTGCCAAATCAAGGTTATGGCACCGCCACTATCTTAGTGTCTGGGGTTGCTATCGCCATATTGCTTGAACTGGTTTTAAGGTATGGCCGAAGTTGGCTGTTAGCCGCTTCTGCTGCAAATTTTGAATTAGAAACCACCACGGATGTGGTCAGCAAGTTAATGAAAGCTGACTACAATCATGTTGAGGCCATGGGTACAGGCCGGATAGCAAATGGGCTTGCTAGTATCGCTAGTATGCGAGAACTGTATTCAGGCCAAGCCATTGTCGCATTGATGGATTTTCCTTTTGTACTGATTTTTTTAGCATTAGTTGCCTATATTGGCGGCCCGTTAGTCTTCATACCGATTGCTGTCTGGCTTGTTGTTGGTGCACTGGTTTTCTATATTGGAAAAAAGTTAGCAACTGCGACTCACGCGTTAGCTTTATCTGATGCAGAACGAACTAGAATGTTGATTTTAGTCCTTTCAGGCTTAACGACTGCTAAAGCACTATCTTTAGAAGATCGTTTATCTGGCATTTATAACAACATCAATCACCAACGGCTTGAGAGTCAACAGCAAGTCGATTGGCTTTCGGCCAAGCTTCAAGAAGTCATTCAAGGTGCTGCACAAGGGACCACGCTGATATTAGTGATGTTAGGTTGTCTTGAAGTGCTCAACGGCTCATTGACAACTGGTGGATTAGCCGCCTGCTCTATATTAGCGGGTCGAGCGGTTGCGCCTTTAAGTGCGATTATTAGCTTACGGTCACGCTTGGTGAGTGCACAAACGGCAATGTCCCATGTTAATGACTTAACCCAACTTCCGGAGGAGTCTTTTCAAGGAACTAAAATCTATCAACAAAAATTGCCTTTAGGTCCTATCCACTTCGACAATATCAGCAGTAAAAACCTTGGCACAGCTATCACTCATTTCAGCCATCACATTCAAGCGAATAGTTTGGTCACGTTGCAATCAAATCCATTAAGTCATGCAAGCCATCTGTTAAGTATTATCGCAGGATTTCAACAAGTATCAGCTGGTCAAGTGACGATTGATAATATTGCCATCCACCAACATGATTCTAAAGAGTTCAGACAGTCAATCACTTATGTAGCACCTTGGCCAACACTGTTTGCTGGCAGTTTATTAGAAAACATGACGATGTTTCGAGCCGAATTTGAACCTCAAGCTATGGCTATTGCAGACAGTTTAGGGCTCACAAGTAAAATAGCTGAACTACCCAATGGTTATCAAACAATGGTCGGTGATAGTGACAGCCAAATGTTGAATAAGGGCGCAATTAAGCTGATTGCGATTGTGCGAGCAATTGTGCAAAAACCTTCAATTATATTACTAGATGAACCAATGATATCGCTTGATGCTGATGCACAAGGCCGTTTACTCGCCTTACTGCAACAATTAAAACAGCAAATGACAATAGTTGCTGCCTCTCATTTTACCGAGCTTGCAAGTTTAAGTGATGAATGTATTGAAATAAATGGCGTTGCGCACCGCGAGATGGACAAATCTACAACAACGAAAGCGGCACAGGAGGTAAGCTCATGAGCACGACTGAATTGGAGCTAAAACCACTTGTAGTTGACTTGTTCCAGCAACTTGGACTGTATACACAAGCCAGTAATATTGCTAACGATCATAATAACACTGATCTGAATACACTCGGGTTATCACGGTTATTGAAAAAGCATCAAATAGGCTTTTCAGTGACAAATAATACGGCAAAAAATCTGCATTTATCGATACACCCTTTCCTTGTTATTCCGCAAAATGAACCAGGGTTTATTGTCAGAAGGCAGGGCCATGTTTTTGAAACATTAACAGGAAACCAATGGCAATCAATAGACTTAACTCAACTCAATGATACGGCTTATATTTTCTTAATCGAGTCGTTACCAACCACCAGAAAAAATGTTAATGCGTTTGCCGCTCATATGAGTAAAAGAACCAAATGGTACAGACCGGTTTTTTGGCTAAGTTTACTCTCAAGTATCACCGGACTTGCAGTGCCATTTTTTACCATGGCTGTATACGATCGCGTAATAGGAGGCCAAAGCCCTGCTATTTTGCCTAGCATTGCATTGGGTGGTTTATTAGCAGTCGGAATATTGATTAGCACTCGACTTGCTCGCGCACAAATCTTATCAACAACCAGTAATCGTTTTGCTAGAGATCTCTCTGAAATCACTTTTTATCGCTTATTACATATGCCTTTAATGGTGTTATCTAGGGTAGGAATCTCAAATCATATCGCTCGAATGCGCAATGCGGAAAAAGTTCGCATGTTATTATCTGGCCCTGGCGGTGGGGGGCTTGTTGATTTGCCTTTTACCCTCATAGCCTTGTTCGCCATCATGTTTTTAAGCGGTTGGTTAGTCCTCGTGCCAATTGGTATGTTGATGCTTTATTACCTCGTGATGCAAGTACTCAATAAATATGTCCAAGCTGCTTCACCCACAATCAGCGGTGAATATCAAAATGCGATGAGTGAGTTATCAAAAAACTTACTTCAATTAAAAGCTGCTGGTGATACCGAAGCTTGGCAAACCAAGTTTATTCGTCAAAGCCGTGAAAACAGTCGCCAAAATTTTCTCTATGCAAAGCGTAATGGTCTTAACGCTGCTGTTGCACATTCCCTCAGTTTATTTACTGCACTCATTACTGTTTTTACCGGTATCTTTTTAGTCTTAGATCAAACGATATCGCCAGGAGCACTCATTGCTTGTGTGATGATGATATGGCGAATTACAGGCCCAGCTCAGTTAGCTTTCTCATCGAAACAAAAATTCACCATGATGGATATTGCGGTCAAACAATTTGATCGTTTCATGCAAGCTAGCACCGAACAATCAGAATTAAGGCTAGACACGCCAGATAATACCAAAGCGCCATCATTAGCTTTCCAACACCTTACATTACGCTACAAAGCTGAGGGAGAGGCTGCATTGTCTGGCGTGACATTTGATGTAGAACCTGGCGAATTAGTGGCAATTATCGGTCCAAATGCTTGTGGTAAATCGACACTTTTACTGAGCGCATTAGGCGTATTAGAAGCTCAAGCTGGCTTTGTCACATTGAATGGTAAAAACCTTAAGCAGTATGACACTGAAATCTTTCGTCATTGGGCTGCATATAGTCCATCGCAGCCGGATATTTTCCCCGGTACATTAGCTGAAAATATCAGAATAGCAAAACCCAAAGCCAGCGATAAAGAAATTATTGATGCACTGATAAAAGCGGGAGGTGAGAGCTTCTTTAACAGCATTAATAATGACCTTAGCGTTGACTTACTAGGTGAGAATAATGCCATGCTATCAGCAATAGAGGGCAGCTATATCAACTTAGCACGCGCCATAATAAAGCAATCACCATTAATGTTATTAGATGAACCACTGCCCCACCGAAACCCACTTTCAAAAGCAACGTTGATAGAGACATTATTAAACCTTAAAGGTAAATCCACCGTACTGTTTACGAGTCACGATCAAGATTTGATCCAACACGCTGACAAGGTCATTGTTCTAGATAAAGGTGCTGTGGTTTATGCAGGCCCAATACCAGACAAGGTTACTGAAGCATCAAAAAAATCAGATACAACTGAATCCCCTTCGACCGTCGCCATGCAGGAGTCTCCAACCAATGGATAATCGTCAACTAGCTAACCGAGTATGGCCAGAACACGAATTTGCTGAAGCAATAGAAGCGCCCGCAGAGCGTAAAATCATTCGTAATATTATTTTAATTATTACAGGTTCAATATTAATCATGCTGATATGGTCAATTTTTACCAGCGTGGAAGAAATTTCTAAATCGAAAGGTCAAGTGGTGCCTCTGGGCCACCGCCAAGTTATTCAAAGTCGTTCAGGAGGAACGATTGCATCCGTTGTTGTTGAGGAAGGTGACGTTGTTAAAAAGGGAGATATTCTAGCGAGTTTTGTGTCTATCGATAGTCTATCCGCTGAAGAAGAACTCACCAGCAAACGAGCTAACCTCATTATGAGAATAGAACGCTACGATGCCTTTACCGAACAAAGAGAAGCTAACTTTAGCGAATTTGCAGTTGAGTACCCTCAACTCCTCAGGCTGCATAAATCATCATTGCAACGTATGAATGAAGAACGCTTTGCAATGGAGCAACTGTCTGAATCTGATATTGATAAAACTCAAGCTGAACTTGAAGGTCTAAAAGCTGAGATACCTCCGTTAAGCGATCAGATACAAACCGCAGAACAAACCCTAAATATGATGTTATCTGTCACAGCAGAGCAAGCGGTATCTAAACTTCGCATTTTAGAGTCGCAACAGAAACTGGATTCTTATATCCGTGAACTGAAATCGATGGAAAGTAAGCAACAGGTTCTATCAAAAAACTTAGTTAATTTAGAGCGACAACTTAAGCAAAAACAAGCCTCGTTATTTAAAGAGGTTGGTGAAAAGCGTACCGATACTCAAGCTGAATTGTTAGGTGTTATTGCTAGGCTTAAATCTTCTGATTCTTTGGTGTCTCAAAACACAGTAACAGCGCCTGTTGACGGAATTATTCAATCCATCCCGACTAGTTCTACTGGCAGTGTAATTCAACCTGGTGGGACTGTCGCCGTCATTGTTCCAATGACTAAGACAGGCCTAATGGAAATTAAACTCTCACCTCGTGACATTGGCTTTGTTCATGTTGGTCAAAACGCTCGAATAAAAATTGATGCCTTTGATTACAGCCGCTATGGCGCGTTAGATGGCATTGTAAAACGTATTTCACCAAGCACAGATAAAGATGAAAAAGGCGGCGTATTTTATAAAGTGCAGCTTGCCATTGATAAGCCCTACTTTTTGGATAATCCCGATAGTTTTGCATTAATTCCAGGAATGACTGGCGAAGCAGATATTGTGACAGGTGAAAAAAGTGTCTTCCAGTACTTATGGAAACCAGTGTTCACCAACATTAACGAAGCATTTGGCGAAAGGTAGGAGTCCAACATGACAAAGGATAATAAGGGTCATCAATCTTCGGGCTCCGACCAAATACATTCTGATAATGAAATTCAAAAAGAGAATGATAAAACCGTTGACGTGAATGCTGCAGAGCAGAAAAAACGGGATAACAAAGCGAAACAAGCAGTAAAAAAAATTGATACGCAAGCGCAGAAACTTAAAGCCAAAGAACTGAGAGATACGGCACCGGTTAAAGGAGCTTTGAATCAAGATTTAGTGGCAGACAAAACGTCGCATAGTTTATCCGCCCATCAAACTCAACCTTCAACAAGCGAAAAGGTAGCCTCAAAAGCTGATAATACTACTCTCACAGCACCAAGTGAACGCATTAGCAATGTTGAGCAACAGGTCAAATTAAATGCAGTATCTGAAACAGCTGAAAATATTCCTGACTCAACGGCGAAAACCCAACAAGCGCTAGTTAAAGAGACCGGTTCAACTGAAACAACAGGCATAGACCACTCAGGTCAGTTTCGAGGTGGACATACCGCGATACAGGATATAAGTCAGTTTAAAACTGCGAAAATTTCACTTGCTGAACATTCGGAAAATCAGCATTTTAGCATCGACTTAAGCAGTCAACGTATTCACAACCCAGCCTTTGTCCCTCCCCAAGAGCCAAAACCACTCACTCCAGATGAATTAACTGGCACTGGCACTGGCACTGGCACTGGCACTGGCACTGGCACTGGCACTGGCACTGGCACTGGCACTGGCACTGGCACTGGCACAGAGACTGCCACTGGCACTGGGTCGGGGGCTGGGCTGGGGCGGGGGCAGG
>NZ_JAUOSO010000049.1:0-921 GCF_030548905.1 Shewanella sp. 2_MG-2023 | reverse complement strand
TGCCCTGTGCCTTCTAAACCATATCCTCCAAACCATGCAAAAAGCTTTTGCGCACCATGCGCCATGAAAATTAATCCGACTGGGATTCTCAATACTAAAGCTGTCCAGTTTTGGCTTGATGTCGTCATTTTATTAAGTTGTGATGCAATCATATTTATTTCCTAAGTTCATTGTTTCTGAATGTTGAAGCTATTATATTTAAAGGTACTGACGATTAATAACGATCATAATTGAACAACCAGTTCAAAAGGATTGAACAATGAACTCACCTATCACTTTAGATGCATTAAAAGTACTGGATGCGATTGAACGTAAGAAAAGCTTTGCTGGGGCAGCAGATGAATTATTTCGGGTGCCCTCGGCCATCTCTTATACGGTCAATAAACTTGAAGAAGACTTAGATCTTGCTATTTTTGACCGCAGCAAAAGAAAGGCTGAGTTAACCGCTGTTGGAAAATTGATTGTTGAACAAGGTCGATTGATATTGGATGCAACTAACGAATTAACCTATATGGCTAAACAGTCAGCGAGTGGTTGGGAGTTAGAGATTCGGATCGCCCTCGATAGTATTTTATGTTTCAAGCCTATCTATGCGTTAATTGAACAGTTTCAAGTCGCACATCCGTGGATTGATATCAAAATTACTGAAGAAGTTTTTGGTGGCACTTGGGATGCTTTAAGTGCAGAGCGCAGCGATCTTATCATTGGTGTTGAAGGTAGTGAGCGCAACAACAGTTTTAAGACTATCCCTATCGGTCAACTTGAGTTTATCTTTGCAGTCGCTAAAGACCATCCTATTCGACGAGCACCGCAACCTCTAAGCAACGACTCTATTAAACAATATCCATCAATTGTTGTGGCAGATAGCTCAAGGCATCTCGCATTGCGTTCAGCGGGCTTACTTGATGGACAGCCACGTAT
>NZ_JAUOSO010000048.1:0-1010 GCF_030548905.1 Shewanella sp. 2_MG-2023 | reverse complement strand
GACATTTCAGGTACCACTACAGATGTGGCGCCAAACAGCACAGTCACCCTAACGCTTACCGATAGCGCTGGCACAGTGCAGGTCATCACTGGCGTCACTGTAGATGCCAATGGCGATTACAGCATTGATGGCGTAGATATTTCAGGCTTAGTTGATGGTGACATTACCGTTGACGCATCAGCTGTCGACCAAAACGGTCAAACCGTTACCGATGCTGACACCGACAACATGGACGCCACCGCGGGTTCAATTGATGTGGCCCTCACCATCAATGATGGCGCAGAAACCGCTGACATTTCAGGTACCACTACTGATGTGGCGCCAAACTCAACCGTCACCCTAACCCTCACTGATAGCGCTGGCACAGTGCAGGTCATCACTGGCGTCACTGTTGATGCCAATGGCGATTACAGCATTGATGGCGTGGATATTTCAGGCTTAGTTGATGGTGACATTACTGTTGATGCATCAGCTGTCGATCAAAACGGTCAAACCGTCACGGATGCTGACACTGACAACATGGACGCCACCGCGGGTTCTATTGATGTGGCCCTCACCATCAATGATGGCGCAGAGACAGCTGACATTTCAGGTACCACTACTGATGTGGCGCCAAACTCAACCGTCACCCTAACGCTCACCGATAGCGCTGGCACAGTACAAGTCATCACTGGCGTGACCGTTGATGCCAATGGCGATTACAGCATTGATGGCGTAGACATTTCAGGTTTAGTTGATGGCGACATCACTGTTGATGCTCAAGCTGTGGATCAAAACGGTCAAACCGTCACTGATGCTGACACCGACAATATGGACGCCACCGCGGGCTCAATCGATGTAGCCCTCACCATCAATGACGGCGCAGAGACTGCTGACATTTCAGGTACCACCACCGATGTCGCGCCAAACAGCACAGTCACGCTAACCCTGACTGATAGCGCCGGCACAGTGCAAATCATCACTGGTGTCACCGTTGATGCCAATGGCGATTACAGCATTGATGGCGTAGA
>NZ_JAUOSO010000047.1:0-1051 GCF_030548905.1 Shewanella sp. 2_MG-2023 | reverse complement strand
CTGGTCAGCCATTGTTAATTAGATCGTCTAAAAACTATAGATTAGAGTAATTACTTCAAACTTTGATAGTTATTTATTTTTCCCCTGTTAGTATGCGCTCCCTTCAATAACTAACGACTGAAATAAACCATAGTGGGTTAGTTAAGGCTTTGTGGCCACATGGAAGCATTTTATTCAGTAAATTTTTTGAGGCTAAGTAATGAGCGAAGTAGAAGTGTTTCTCGACATGTTCTTAAATGAAAGTGGAATGATGATGTTAGGGATCATTGGTTTTTATGCACTTTGCTTATCGTTAGTTTGTCTGTTTTGCGATAAAAACAAACTGCAAAATACCCATTAGTAACTTTCTCGTGTTAACTGTAACACTGAAGGTTATGGCCTCTACGCCTAGATAACAGACTAATTGGTTAGCTAAGATTAGTGTGGTTTAGCAGAGCCTGCTGATAGCAACTGTCTACTTAAACCACTTGTGACATCTCTTTATAAAATCACCATATAAATATCTATTTCGCCCCCAGTAAATACAGAAGATTTTAACGCATTGAAAGCCTGTTCTGTTTAAAAGGTAAACTTACTGCTTTACTCAGCTTCATCATTGAAGTGCGTTAAGCTGTAATATACTTGACTAAAACTTGCCTTAATTTACTGGCACATCCAATAAAATCACTTCACTGTCTTCTAAGACTTCAATAGTGATTGTTTTTTGAAGTGTCACTTCAGCCCCATCACCTTTTTGCATGACGACTTCTGTTTGATCATCAATAACTTTAAAGCTACCTGAAGATGCCAACACATACATTTGTTGCTCAATTTTTTGAGTAAATCGGGTTCCTTTTTTAAGTACTCCGCCATATACCCGGGCTAGCTGATTAATAAACAGCGCGCTACCTTCATCTTCAGGGAATCCAGATACTAATAATGGCAGTCCGTTTGTGTTGTTCTCATTGCTGAATTGTTTAGTGTCCCAACGAGGCTCCACGTTACGCTTATTAGGCTCAATCCAAATCTGATAGAAAGTTAGTGGATCTTTCGTCAAATTATATTCCGAGTG
>NZ_JAUOSO010000046.1:0-1071 GCF_030548905.1 Shewanella sp. 2_MG-2023 | reverse complement strand
GTGTTTCGCTATTGCGCTCTGCCGTGTCAGTGGATGCGCATTATAGGCAAATCAGATTTTCGCGCAAGGGCTTTTTTACAAAAAAATAAAGTTATTTTGCATTCCTTGCTTAAGTACAGGATACACACGAGTTACCCCCAAACTTATCCACATAATGGCTATTAAATCGATAATTCCAGGCACATTAAAGCCAACTTATATTGTATGAAACTTAGATATATAAAGGCTTCAACTTCAATGCTTGACTTTAAAAATTCGAAATTGTTCAAGTCCACTAGATAATATGTATAGAAACTATCTACATTTTTATTGGTAATTAATCTTATTGTTTCTTAACTATGTCCGTAGAAGCTAAAACTACAGGCACAGCGCATAAATCTAATTGAACATTTAGCACTAATTAAATAAGTCTGATCATTTGTAACAGCATGATATAAAGACAACATGCCTACGCTATAAACTCCATACTCAGTTAATTTTATCTAGACAAAAGATAATAGATTAAATGGGTAAGAGGTTATGCCAAAGCGCGACTTACGACCATACAGTAGAACAGTAGAACAGTAGAACAGTAGAACAGTAGAACAGTAGAACAGTAGAACAGTAGAACAGGCTATAAATACCTTTATTGAAATGAATAACAACCTCTTTATTGCTTAGTGGCATATCCACTGCTTGAGGAAGGTAGAACTATGTTTAAAAGAGGAATTAAGTAAACCTGTGAGCGGCTGTTGTTGAGAGTTAGTAAAATCCTAATCATAGTTTAAAAACATCACTATAAGTGTATAACGGGTAAACTGCTCTATTAATATATGATCAATATGATGGATGGTTATAACGCTTGGTAATGGCCTACTTTATTACCCTTGGCATGTATTCCACACTATCTATTAACTAAGTGGCCGTTTGAATAAGCTCAAATTTCAAACACAAAAAAGCCCGTTACGTAAGTAACGGGCTATCTGCTCTCATAAAGAGAAAATTAGCGTCTGGGAATGACCTACTTTCACATGGGGAGACCCCACACTATCATCGGCGCGATTGCGTTTCACTACTGAGTTCGGGATGGGA
>NZ_JAUOSO010000045.1:0-1076 GCF_030548905.1 Shewanella sp. 2_MG-2023 | reverse complement strand
CAAATCAGATTTTCGCGCAAGGGCTTTTTTACAAAAAAATAAAGTTATTTTGCATTCCTTGCTTAAGTACAGGATACGCACCCGTTACCCCCAAGGTTATCCACACTTTTACCTATCGTTGCCGTTAATTACCTCAGTGCTATAACGACTTAATACCCCCTAACGTCTGTGATACAAAGGACTAACGGCCATTATTACCTTCATGCATGCTAATTTTTATTTAGCAGCGCAAAGATGACTGCGGTAAAACTATCCACATTTTGAGTGCGAATGAATAGCTTCATCTTTACAAAAGCAATAAATAGCCAGCACATTAAAAGAGGCGGTATTCAATTCTAGTTGAACCTGAAAGAATAACCGAAGATATTTTAGATTTAATTCAGTCACGCGACTAAAATCACTTTTGAGTTCACTTAGGTCTACTGTAAATCGAGCAAAGGTATCCATATATGATAAAGATTCCAAGCCTGACTATATAACACAGGGTAGCAGGTATCACTTTGAGATGGATAAGATGAGTCGGTTTCAGTTTAATGATTGGCCGTCGACTATATCTGTAAAATGATGCGGTTTACAACAAAAACTCTGCACCTTGTAGCGTGTTATTTGACTCTTACTTTGAATTATTCTGCACGCTTGTGGGGATCTGCATCAATCATCTAGTAAATTTCAGACATAAAAAAGCCCGTAACACCATTAACGGGGTGTCTGCTCTCAATTAAGAAGCTCTAATTTAAAAGATATATGGCGCTTGGCGATGGTCAGCTGCGGATAAATCCTCCGCGTTCTATGTCAGTATTACGCCATGCTATATAAACACAGACAGGTCACCCTACTTTCACATGCGCATATCGCCACATCATTTTTCAATACTTCAAGACATCGCGAATTCCAAACGCAAAAAAGCCCGTTACGTGAGTAACGGGCTATCTGCTCTCATTTAAGAGAAATTAGGCGCTTAGCAATGACCTATTTTTTACTATCCTTGTAAGGGCGCATGGCATATCGCTCGCACTATCAACTGTTGATGTGTCTAAACCCGCGGTTGAACTTTTTTTAGGCAAAGAAAAAGCCCT
>NZ_JAUOSO010000043.1:0-1629 GCF_030548905.1 Shewanella sp. 2_MG-2023 | reverse complement strand
CTCGCTATGGCGAGGTTTTTTTATGGCTGAAATTTGCTGTTGTGAATTAAAAAGCAAGAAGGCGACTATTATTCCAAGCAGAAAGACTAGTGTAGATTGTCATAAAGGTGTTGCTCACCCTTACCCTAAAAAGTAAGTAGACCTATTTAAGAGGTGGCGAATAGGGAGTGATGACCCTTGCCATGATCAATTAATGTCTATAACCATATTGATTAGTGCTTTAAAGCGTAACCCATAATAAAAGCTCAATAAAAAGCCCCACGAATGTGAGGCTCATAACTTAGATGCTGTTTAATTTCGTTATCACTTCATTTGTGATGCCAGCTATAAGTATCAATCTTCAGCTTGAGGTAAATCCAATACTTTTTGGCGATATTCTAATAAACCAAAGACACCCAAGAAATAGACTTTAATGTAATCGACTAACTTAAGTTTTAGTAATGTGTTGAACATGGTGTAAAAAATCAATAATTGGAACAAATGCATAAATGCCGTGATCAATAACAGAATATTGAGAACAATACTGACTTTGCCATCGAATGGCATGAACACATTATAAAACATCACCAACCATGTCAGCAGAGTAAAGCTCTTACCTGCCAGAATAAAAAATTTCATCTGTAACCTTTAATCAATTTGATATTGGAATAAACGGTAGGTCACTTGCCCTGCCGATTTCTGTTTAAGCTCAACCCAAGTATTGGGGATGTCTAACTGAGCTAAGTCGGATTCCGTTTCGACATAAATTTGTGCATTTTCATTGAGCCATTGTTTTTCATCCAGCAGCGCGATGGTTTTACTGGCCAGATCTTTGCGAAAAGGGGGATCGACAAAAACAATATCAAAGCCTTTATCTGGATTACCTTTGGCGAGCAAAGCCAAACTATCACCATTAATGACATCGGCCGTTTCGCATTTCAGAGTTTGTAAATTTTGTTGCAACTGCTTCGCTGCGCTGGATTGCAGTTCAAAAATTCGAGCATAGTCAGCGTAGCGTGATAATGCTTCTAGGCTCAGTGCGCCGCTTCCAGCAAAACAATCCAACACTCTTGCACCGCGAACGTCTGTGGATAACCAGTTAAATAAGGTCTCGCGCACTCGATCTGTGGTTGGTCGAAGACCTTCAAGATCGTGAATAGGAAGTTTTCGTGAACGCCATTGTCCTGAAATGATCCTGACTTGGCCGCTAGCGGACTTATTTTTGGACATTTTGCCCTCGTGATTTTGCCTGAACAAAGAAAGTGGTAGACTATGCAACCAATTAGAATACTCGATATTTTATACCAAACTGATGCCTAAAGGTGAGCAATCCTTCTGACATTATCTGTATTAAGTTATCGAGAGTATTTTTCCGAATTTTTTAGCTCACTAAGTACTGGTAGTAGACATGGCAAAGAAAGGTTTTTTTTCGTGGTTTCGTAAAGACAAAACCAAAGAACAAGAGAAAGTTACAACCGACAACGCTCAAGAGCAAATTGACACCAGTAGTACTGAGCAGACTGAAGCAGAGCTTGGTGCTCAGCAATTAGCTGAACAGCAACGTGTTGAAGAACAAAACCGTCTTGCAGCAGAAAAAGAAGCTGCTGAAAAGGCTGAGGCTGAATTACAGGCTCAGCAATTAGCTGAACA
>NZ_JAUOSO010000042.1:0-1919 GCF_030548905.1 Shewanella sp. 2_MG-2023 | reverse complement strand
GGAGACGGCGATGGAGACGGCGACGGAGACGGAGACGGAGATGGAGACGGAGATGGAGACGGAGATGGAGACGGCGATGGAGACGGCGACGGAGACGGAGATGGAGATGGAGATGGAGACGGCGATGGAGACGGCGACGGAGACGGAGACGGAGATGGAGACGGAGATGGAGACGGAGATGGAGACGGCGACGGAGACGGAGACGGAGATGGAGACGGCGATGGAGATGGAGACGGCGATGGAGACGGCGACGGAGACGGAGACGGAGATGGAGATGGAGACGGCGATGGAGACGGCGATGGAGATGGAGACGGCGATGGAGACGGCGATGGCGATGGAGATGGAGATGGAGATGGAGATGGAGACGGCGACGGAGATGGCGATGGAGACGGCGATGGAGATGGAGACGGCGATGGAGATGGAGACGGCGATGGAGATGGAGATGGAGATGGAGATGGAGACGGCGATGGAGACGGCGATGGAGACGGCGATGGAGACGGCGAACTGCCATCTCCACCTCCCCCCCCTGTACCACCAGTGCCTCGCAGAGATCCTCTGGCATTAGATCTCAATGGTGATGGGATAGTTGGTACGCTCGATAGTGATCAAGGTGTATTTTTTGATTTAGACAATAGTGGCTTTGCTGAGCAAACTAGTTGGGTTGCGCCTAGTGATGGTTTATTGGTCTTAGATAGAAACCAAAATGGCACTATTGATGGCGGTGCTGAGTTATTCGGCACAGAAACATTACTTGCTAACGGGGAGTATGCGTCTAACGGTTTCGAAGCTTTAGCTGATTTTGATGAAAACGGTGATGGTCAAATTACCGAAGAAGACAGCATTTTTGGTGAACTTAGAGTATGGCAAGATTTAGACAGTGACGGTGTTACAGATGAAGGGGAGCTTAAATCATTAGCTGAATTAAACATAACTTCTTTTAATCTTAATTATACCGAGAATGTCACGACCGATGAGAACAATGTTGAGCATCGTGAAGAAGGGCTATTTACGTATGGTGATGGTTCAACGGGGCTAACTAATACGCTTTGGTTTGATTCAGATCGAAGAAATACAGTGCCAGTCGATATTCATAACGGTGAAGGGGTTGAGGTTTCTGATGAAATAGCTGCACTACCTGATGCTATTGGCTTTGGCAATGTTTATTCACTTCATCATGCCATGTCACTTGATCAAACAGGAGAACTACAAGCCTTAGTTGAAGCTTTTGTAAAAGAAATAGATGTAGATGAGCGGTGGGGGTTAGTCAATCAAATTTTGGCGAAATGGACAGGTCAGGAAAATGTAAGTAGTGATAGCCGCGGAGAAGATATAAACGGGCAGGAATTAGCTGTTCTAGAAGTATTTTGGGGGCAGCCAGCGTTACAAGAAAATCCAACAGGACAATATGCTCAAACTGTTATTGATGTGTATCAGGGACTTGCATCGTCAATTTATACTCAGCTTATGGCTAATAGTCATGCAGATACATTATTTAATATGTTGTCTTTCTCTAAAGTCGATGGCAAGTGGGTTGGTGATTTTAGTGCTGTAAGTGAATATTTTGCCGAGCGTTTTCAAGAAGAAGGCGGCGCGGTAGGCCAAGAGTTGTCAGACTTTATTGATGTAGTGAAAGGTGTCAGCCCATATGACAGTGTAATGCAAGATGCCTTTGTTTCTGAATTAATTAATCAATCACAATTAATAGACTCTAGCTCCCGTTTTACAATGATGTCCGCGTTACCTGAAGGCCTTGTTGCATTAGGTAGTGATGGAAGTGACACCTTAACTAGTAACGGAGAATTTGCTTTACTTGGCGGTGCGGGCAACGACACATTATCGGGCGGTTTAGGTGATGACACGCTTGATGGTGGCGCGGGTGATGACTTATTGACGATTGGTAGTACGAGTTCAAGTGTGAG
>NZ_JAUOSO010000041.1:0-2037 GCF_030548905.1 Shewanella sp. 2_MG-2023 | reverse complement strand
ACCCATAAATATCATCGGTTGTTGGCAACAGGGGCAAGGTCGGACAGCTTTAGTTTTAGTGGTGTTTTCGAGCGGCGCAAACATGGTGCCAGCAACGGCTAACATCAAGCGTATTCGTTGCCGCAGCTTGGCAGCACTGCCTCTGAGTAATCCATAATCTCTGACTCGCCGTAAGCCTTTCGGCAGCACATGCTGCAGTACCAACCATAGAAACTCAACAGTGGGTAAAGTACGTATTTCAGTGGTGTTGGTTTGGCTACTTTGATACTCAAAGGACACCTGATTACTGGTTGCACTGACGATATTTTTATCAGGCAGTACGCCGCGATAAAGGTATCGCGACAGGTACTTGAGTGCAGGCAGCCCTTTACCTACATGTTGGCAATCTACCACCCACTTTTTGGGGATTGAGGTTGGTAGCTTGATGTTGAGCTTATCGGTTAGTTGCGCTAGCAGTCTTGCTCGCCACACTTTGGCCAGGTTAAAGGCGTTAAACAGGTATTTACCTTTGTTCTTTTTCCACTGTTTTTTGTGTTTATCGAAACTGCCTGCCGGAATGATGAAGTGAATGTGCGGGTGCAAGTCACGCCTTCGGTTATGGGTATGCAACACGCCCGTAAATCCAATCTCACCACCGAGTTGCTTTGAATTTTTAGCGAAGTCTTTTAGCACGCTGGCGGCCACCGAAAACATGGCTTGATACATCAACTCGGGTTGATGTTTAGCCGTGACTCGCAACTCATAAGGCAAGGTGAACGTCACCATGTAATACTCCACGGGCAGGAGTTTAGCTTGCTGTTTGTTGAGCCAGTCTGTCGTGGTCTTGTGCTGACATTGCGGGCAACTGCGATGACCACATGATAGCGGGAAATCAGCAGTATGCGTGCAGCTTCGGCATGCCCAATGGCTGGTTCGCTCAGTATTACTGCGACAATTAAGCATGGCGTAAATAGCTTGGCGCATGGATGATGTCATTTGACCATCATAAGTCTGATTAAAGTCATCAAGGTGGTCGCGTAAAAGTTCAATGAACATCATAAATCGCACTCCCATTTGAGCACCAAATTATCAGTCAGCTGGTTAACGGATAGGGTGGTATTTTTGCGAGTGATAGTGGTGAGGCGGGTATAGCGGGCGGTGGTATTAAGGCTGTTGTGACCGAGCAGACTCTGCACTGAGCGCAAATCTAGCCCTTGTTCTAACAAATGAGTGGCGTAGCTGTGACGTAAATTATGTGGGCTGATGGATTTATGGATATTGCACTCACGGATAACCCGTTTTAAAGCTTTCTGAATGCCGCCTTTATCTATCAATGAATCAGGCTGGCTATCTTTACCAGGAAAAATCAGTCGAGGATGGCGATGAGTTTGCCAGTAATATCGCAGTGCTAATAAGGTCCGTTTGGGCAGCGGAACTAACCTGTCTTTACCGCCTTTAGCGTTACGAATATGTACCTGCATCATCTGTGAATCGATATCACCAACCTGCAGTGAAATCGCTTCACCGAGACGTAACCCCAAACTGTACAAGGTGAGAAAACACACTTGATATCGCAGCTTATGAGTAAGACTAATAACGATTGAAACTTCAGCGGGCGTAAGAATGTCGGGCAGTCTATGGACTTGCGGCGGCTTAACGATATTAAGCCACTCCCAGTGCTGGTTAAGGACGTGCCGGTAGAAAAACTGTAAGCCATTACGGTCGAGTTTCACGGTGCTCCATGAATGTGAATCAATTAAACTGACAAAGTAGCGCTTCAAATCATCCGTTGAAAGGTTATCAGGGCAAGCATCGAAATATGCACTAATACGCCTAACGGCGCGGCTGTAGGCATCGATGGTCGCAGGCCGCTTGCCTTGCAGGGTTAAGTTGGTAAGATGTTGTTCATAAAGAAAATCAAAGCGTTGTTGCTCGCGAGTGTTCATGATGATACTCCTAGATAAGTGCCAAGGTAGGCAGGGTCTAGTAAGTATTTAAGATGGGAAAATAAAGGTGAGCTTTTATCTTTTCTGCCGCAGAGCGGCTTCGTTCAACAAG
>NZ_JAUOSO010000040.1:0-2552 GCF_030548905.1 Shewanella sp. 2_MG-2023 | reverse complement strand
GGCGTGGATATTTCAGGCCTTGTTGATGGCGACATCACTGTTGACGCCTCAGCAGTCGACCAAAACGGTCAAACCGTTACTGATGCTGACACTGACAACATGGACGCGACTGCGGGCTCTATCGACGTTGCATTAGTGATTAATGACGGCGCAGAAACAGCTGACATTTCTGGTAGCACCACCGATGTCGCGCCAAACAGCACAGTCACCCTAACGCTCACCGATAGCGCCGGCACAGTCCAAGTCATCACTGGCGTCACTGTTGATGCCAATGGCGATTACAGTATTGATGGCGTAGACATTTCAGGCTTAGTTGATGGCGACATCACTGTTGATGCATCAGCAGTCGATCAAAACGGTCAAACCGTTACTGATGCTGACACCGACAACATGGATGCCACTGCGGGCTCTATCGACGTTGCATTAGTGATTAATGACGGCGCAGAAACAGCTGACATTTCTGGTAGCACCACCGATGTGGCGCCAAACAGCACAGTCACCCTAACGCTGACTGATAGCGCTGGCACAGTGCAAGTCATCACTGGCGTCACTGTTGATGCCAATGGCGATTACAGCATTGATGGCGTGGATATTTCAGGCCTTGTTGATGGCGACATCACTGTTGACGCCTCAGCAGTCGACCAAAACGGTCAAACCGTCACGGATGCTGACACCGACAACATGGATGCCACTGCGGGCTCTATCGACGTTGCATTAGTGATTAATGACGGCGCAGAAACAGCTGACATTTCTGGTAGCACCACCGATGTCGCGCCAAACTCAACCGTCACCCTAACCCTTACCGATAGCGCCGGCACAGTGCAGGTCATCACTGGCGTCACTGTTGATGCCAATGGCGATTACAGCATTGATGGCGTGGATATTTCAGGCTTAGTTGATGGAGACATCACTGTAGATGCTCAAGCAGTCGATCAAAACGGTCAAACCGTTACTGATGCTGACACTGACAACATGGACGCGACTGCGGGCTCTATCGACGTTGCATTAGTGATTAATGACGGCGCAGAAACAGCTGACATTTCTGGTAGCACCACCGATGTCGCGCCAAACAGCACAGTCACCCTAACGCTCACCGATAGCGCCGGCACAGTCCAAGTCATCACTGGCGTCACTGTTGATGCCAATGGCGACTACAGCATTGATGGCGTGGATATTTCAGGCTTAGTTGATGGTGACATCACTGTTGATGCTCAAGCTGTCGACCAAAACGGTCAAACCGTGACGGATGCTGACACCGACAACATGGACGCCACCGCGGGCTCAATTGATGTGGCGCTGACCATCAATGATGGCGCAGAAACCGCTGACATTTCTGGTACCACTACCGATGTGGCGCCAAACAGCACAGTCACGCTAACCCTGACTGATAGCGCCGGCACAGTCCAAGTCATCACTGGCGTCACCGTTGATGCCAATGGCGATTACAGCATTGATGGCGTGGATATTTCAGGCTTAGTTGATGGTGACATCACTGTAGATGCATCAGCTGTCGACCAAAACGGTCAAACCGTGACGGATGCTGACACCGACAACATGGATGCGACTGCGGGTTCAATTGATGTAGCCCTCACCATTAATGATGGCGCAGAAACGGCTGACATTTCAGGTACCACTACTGATGTGGCGCCAAACTCAACCGTCACCCTAACGCTCACCGATAGCGCTGGCACAGTCCAAATCATCACTGGCGTGACCGTTGATGCCAATGGCGATTACAGCATTGATGGCGTAGACATTTCAGGCTTAGTTGATGGTGACATCACTGTTGATGCTCAAGCTGTCGACCAAAACGGTCAAACCGTGACTGACGCTGACACTGACAACATGGATGCGACACCAGGCTCAATTGATGTGGCGCTGACCATCAATGATGGCGCTGAAACCGCTGACATTTCTGGTACCACTACCGATGTGGCGCCAAACAGCACAGTCACGCTAACCCTGACTGATAGCGCCGGCACAGTCCAAGTCATCACTGGCGTCACTGTAGATGCCAATGGCGATTACAGCATTGATGGCGTGGATATTTCAGGCCTTGTTGATGGCGACATCACCGTTGATGCATCAGCGGTCGATCAAAACGGTCAAACCGTCACCGATGCTGACACCGACAACATGGATGCGACTGCCGGCTCTATCGACGTTGCATTAGTAATTAATGATGGCGCAGAGACAGCCGACATTTCAGGTAGCACCACTGATGTCGCGCCAAACAGCACAGTCACCCTAACCCTTACCGATAGCGCTGGCACAGTGCAAATCATCACTGGCGTCACTGTAGATGCCAATGGCGATTACAACATTGATGGCGTGGATATTTCTGGCTTAGTTGATGGTGACATCACTGTTGATGCTCAAGCAGTCGACCAAAACGGTCAAACCGTTACTGATGCTGACACCGACAACATGGACGCCACCGCGGGCTCTATCGACGTTGCATTAGTAATCAATGATGGCGCAGAAACTGCTGACATTTCAGGTACAACCACTGATGTCGCGCCAAACTCAACCGTCACCCTAACGCTCACCGA